>NZ_JAMYOR010000004.1:0-198011 GCF_040319965.1 Mesorhizobium sp. M0830
ATGTCGTGCTGGTCGGTGGCGCCCCGCTGAACGAGGAATTCGGCAAGGCCGTCGGCGCCGATGCCTACTGCCGCGACGCGGCGGTGGCGGTCGAGACCGCCAAGGATTACATGAAGCGCAAGCACAACGTTCGCGCTTCGGCCTGAGCCGGCCCCGAAATGCTCCATGAAAGAAGCCGCGCCTTGCAGCGCGGCTTTTTTGTCCCCAGATGATGAGGAAGGCTGCGCGTGGATCAAGGCTTGGTGACGGTGTCCTCGACTGCCTTGGCCGTCGACTTGACGTCCTTGCCGACGCCGCGGACAGTGTTCGCGCAAGCCGTAAGGGCTAGCGCGCAGGCCAAGATGGCAATCGGCGCGATGCGTAGCAGTTTCATGAACGGTGTCTCCCTCAACAGATAAATCAGCACCACAGCAACGAAAGCCGACTCGACTGGTCCCATGGCCAAGACGCAAATAACGAAACCGAATCAAGACGACAGGCTGCTCGTTATCGCCTGTGGGATGATTGCGCGCGAGGTTCTGGCCGTCAAGGAGCAGCTCAAGCTCGATCATCTCGACCTGACTTGCCTGCCGGCGGAGTTCCATTTCTATCCGGACCGCATAGCGCCGGCCATGGACAACGCGATCGAAAAGGCCAGGGCGGACGGCTATCAGCACATCTTCGTCGGCTATGCCGATTGCGGCACCGGCGGCATGCTCGACCGCGTCTGCGAGAAGCATGGCGTCGAACGCATGGCAGGGCCGCACTGCTTCGCCTTCTACCAAGGCATGGACGCCTATGCGAAGGTCGCCGACGACGACATGATGTCGTTCTACATGACTGACTTCCTGTGCCGTCAGTTCGACGCCTTCTTCATGAAGCCGCTCGGCCTCGACAAGCACCCGGAACTGATCAAGGACTATTTCGGCAACTACGAGAAGCTGATCTATCTCGCACAGACCAACGATCCGGAGCTCGACAAGGTAGCCGAAAAGGCTGCGAAAATGCTCGGTCTGGTCTATGAGCGCCGCGCCACCGGCTATGGCGATCTGACGGCCGGAGTGGCGCAGGCCGCTGCCGGCACCGGCTAGGCCGCCCCGCGCGGCGCCGTAGACCCGGTCGATCGAGGAAAATATCGTCCAGCCCTTTCGCGCGTAGGGGCCCGGAAAATCCGGGAAATTGCGCACTACGACCGACGGAGCATCGGCGATCAGAGCGCTGCTCGCCGGCCGCCACCGCCGCATCGAGCAGGTTGAGCGTGCCTTGCATATTGGTGGCGACGAAATCGCTGTTTGCGCGGCTCTCTATGTTGGGCTTGTGCAGCGCGCCGCTGTGAATGATCGCGTCGATCTGGTTTTCCCTGACCGTCCGCATGACAAGGTTGCGATCAGCGATCGAGCCGACAAGGCGCGTCTCCGCCGATGGCGCAGGATCGAGCCCGGTGACGTCATGCCCAATCGCGCGCAGGCGCGGTGCCAGTGCGCTGCCAACTAACCCCGACGACCCCGTGAGTAAGATTCGCATTCGTCACACCATGATTTTTGACCATGACGCTGTTAAGCACGGATGACAGGCGCCAGCGACCCGATAGATATGCACCAGCCGGCACTGCGCCAGACTTCAACCGGGAGGCTTCCTATGACACTTCGCCCGCTGTTCGCCTTTGTCGGCCTGCTCTGCTGCACTCTTCCTGCCTTTGCCGACGGCGAGGTGCAGAAACTCATCACTGCCGCCGACAAGGCGCGGCTCGACAAATATGGCGAGACGCGCAAGGCAGCGCTCGCCGAGGCGAAAGCGGGTGATCCGGCCGAAGTCAGGCAGCTCGACACCTTGCTGGCGAAGCCGCTGGTTTCCTTCTCCGACAAGGGCCTGACCGGCAACTGGCAGTGCCGCACGATCAAGGCCGGCGGCCCTTTGCCGCTCGTCATCTATGGCTGGTTCAAATGTAAGGTGACCGACGACGGTTCCGGCTGGCAGCTGGAAAAGATCAGCGGCTCGCAGCGCACCAAGGGCCGTTTCTTCGACGATGGCGAAAAACGTGCGATCTATCTCGGCTCCTTCTATGTCAACAGCGATCCGGCAAAGCCCTATGGCAGTGGTCCGCAGACCGACCAGGTCGGCTATGCCTTTCGCAACAGCGCCAAGGAATGGCGCATCGAATTTCCGGCGCCCTACTATGAATCGAAGCTCGACATCATCGAGTTCCAGCGCTGACCATGTATCGAAGAGCTGATCACCAAGGATTAACCCGAACGCCCTAGCATCCCGCCCATTGTCGAGAACGGGTTGCTTGGAGGGGGCAAGATCCATGGCAGCATCAGAATCCAGTACGCGGATCGTGGTCGTCACTGGAGGAGGCCAGCATGTCTGGGCTATCGTCAACGCGATCACCGACCGCGTCGGCCCTGTCAGCGTCGTCCTCGAAACGCCTGAATCCAAAAAGCAATTGCTTCGTGGTCGGGCTCGCCGTCAGGGTTGGATCTCCGCCGTGGGTCAACTTGGCACGATGGTGCTCAGCAGACTCGGCAAACGGCTTCTCGCCAGCCATGCCGCGCGGCTAATTGCCGAAGAAAAGCTGGAGGTCGAGCCGCGGCGAGGCCAGGAAATCATCCATGTTGCTTCGGCCAACGGGCCGGAGTGCCTCGAGGCGATCAACAAGCTCCAGCCTGGCGTTGTCCTGCTGAACGGCTGCAGGCTGTTATCGAAGGGCATGTTGGCCAGGATGCCTTGCCCGGTGCTCAACTATCACGCTGGCATTACGCCGAAATACCGCGGCATGAACGGCGGCTATTGGGCACTGACTTCAGGCGATCCGCAGAATTTCGGTACCACCGTGCATCTGGTCGATGCCGGCGTCGACACTGGCGGCGTGCTGAAACAGGTGCACGGTCAGCCGAAACGCGGCGACACCATCTCCAGTTACGCGCTTCGTCAGGCCGCGTTCTCGCGCGACATCTGCGTCGAGGCTATCAGCGACGCGCTGGCCGGAAAACTCACCACCATCGACCCGGGCCTGCCGTCGCAACAATGGTATCATCCAACGATCTGGTTCTACCTCTGGACTGGCCTGAGAATGGGCATCTGGTAGCGCGTTCTTCTCCCGGATCCGCATGCCGCGCGCCGGCTTTTCCAACGCGTCTAATCTGCCGCCGGCACGCGCCACAGACGAATAAGCACACCTTTCATTTTACGACATCCAAATGCGTCGCTTTTGAATGCGCGCGCGTCGTCCCATAACAAGCGACCCAACTGCGGTTGCGGCAATGCTCGGATATTGCATCGGCCCCGAAAATAGGAATCGATCTTCGGAAAGCCTGATGCAGCAAATTGAAGTGGTAGAGTGTCCTTGTGTGCGTCCAAGCGGACGGGAGGCGTTCTACGGGAGCGAGAATTCATGGCCGATCTGATCGTCGTCTACTGGCGCGACATTCCTGCCCAGGTGATCGTCAAGAAGGGTCGGCAGAACGCCAAGCGCGAACTGCCGCTGCGCTTCACCGAGGCGATCGACATGTGCGCTATGCGCACCGGCGCCGGTGGCACTGACGACTATCTGGCCGAATGGCGCAAGGCCGATCCCGTTCCGGTCAGCGATGACCTTGAAGCCGAGGTCGAGAAGGCCTTCAACGATATCGACACGAAATATGACCGCGAGCGGCTTGTCGGTCTGGTCAAGGCGGGCGGCAAGGAAAATGTCTGAAACCACCCCGGCGATTACCCAGGCCACTTTGGTCAAGAAGGCAGCGCCAAAATCCGACTACAAGCCGGCTGACGTGTCGCCGCAGCGGCGCGTGCAGCGTTCCTTCGCGGTCAGATTATGGTCTGTGCGGCACTCGCGATTGCTCGAATGGTTCTACGCCAGATTCGCCGATATGTTCCTGACGCTCCATCCCCTGTGGAAAGGCATCGGCTACGGCCGCGTCGAAGGACCGATCAAATTCGTCGAGAAGCGCGTCAAGGGCTTCATGTTCGACTGCCGCATGTGTGGCCAGTGCATCTTGTCGTCGACCGGCATGTCGTGCCCAATGAACTGCCCCAAGCAGCTGCGCAACGGCCCTTGCGGCGGCGTCCGCGCCAACGGCAATTGCGAGGTCGAGCCCGATATGCCCTGCGTCTGGGTCAAGGCCTGGGAAGGCTCGCAGAACATGGTTCACGGCGACAGGATCCTGACGGTGCAGAAGCCGGTCGACCAGTCTCTGCGTGAGACCTCGGCGTGGCTGCGGGTGACCGCGCAGGCCGCCGCCGCGCGTGAAGCCGCCGCTGCCGCCAAGAATGAGGCGGCAAACACCGGGGCATCGGCATGATCGGACGCCAGCGCGATGAGAACCCGGCCGGTATCCACCTGCCGCTCGACCCCCTGCCCGGCCACACCTCGCGCGGCCGGCTGGAGCGCGTGCTTCGGCGTGGCGAGTTCGCGGTGACGACAGAGCTCAATCCGCCCGACAGCGCCGATCCGGAAGACGTCTATAACCGCGCCAAGATTTTCGATGGCTGGGTCGATGCCATCAATGCCGTCGATGCATCCGGCGCCAACTGCCATATGTCGTCGGTAGGCATCTGCGCACTGCTGACCCGCATGGGCTATGCGCCGATCATGCAGATCGCCTGCCGCGACAAGAACCGCATCGCCATCCAGGGCGATGTGCTGGGCGGTGCCGCGATGGGCGTCGCCAACATGCTGTGCCTGACCGGCGACGGCGTGCAGGCCGGCGACCAGCCCGGCGCCAAGCCGGTGTTCGACCTCGACTGCATGTCATTGCTCGAGACCTGCCGCATCATGCGCGATAACGGCAAGTTCCTGTCCGGCCGCAAGCTGACGACGCCGCCCCAGCTTTTCCTCGGTGCTGCGATCAATCCATTCGCGCCGCCGATCGATTTCCGCCCGCATCGCCTGGGCAAGAAGATCGCCGCCGGCGCGCAATTCGTGCAGAGCCAGTATTGCTTCGACGTGCCGATGTTTCGCACCTACATGCAGAAGGTGCGCGACCTCGGCTACACCGAAAAATGCTTCATCCTGGTTGGCGTCGGCCCACTCGCCTCGGCCAAGACGGCCAAGTGGATTCGCTCGAACGTGCCAGGCATCCATATTCCCGATCAGGTCATCAAGCGGCTGGAAGGCGCCCAGGACCAGAAGAAGGAAGGCAAGCAGCTCTGCATCGACATCATCAACGAGGTGAAGGAAATATCAGGCGTCTCCGGCGTCCATGTGATGGCCTACCGGCAGGAGGAATATGTCGCCGAGATCGTTGATGAATCGGGCGTGCTGAAGGGCCGCCAGCCGTGGAAACGCGAAATCCGTCGCGACGACCAGCTTGTCGCCGACCGGCTCGACAGCATCTTGCACGACGACATTACCGAAACGCAGGTGGACATGGTGAGGACCGCGCACTGATAGCGCACGACCACCGGCTCGCTTGAACGAAAACAGACAACGATATAAAGAAATCTTTATATCATGGCGGAGAGAATTCATGACCCGTACCATCGTCGCCTCGGCGACACGAGAAATCATCATCGGCTTCGACCAGCCGTTCTGCGTGATTGGTGAACGCATCAATCCGACCGGCCGCAAAAAGCTGGCGGCCGAGATGATCGCGGGCAATTTCGAGACCGTCATCAGGGATGCGCTCGAGCAGGCAGCCTGTGGCGCTACCATGCTCGACGTCAATGCCGGCGTAACCTCGGTCAACCCGAACGAGACCGAACCCGGCCTCTTGGTGCAGACGCTGGAAATCGTCCAGGGTCTGGTCGACCTGCCGCTGTCGATCGACAGCTCGGTGTCCGCCGCGATCGAAGCCGCGCTCAAGGTCGCCAAGGGCCGGCCGCTGGTCAACTCCGTCACCGGCGAGGAAGAAAAGCTCGAAGCCATCCTGCCGCTGGTCAAGAAATACAATGTGCCCGTCGTCGCCATCTCCAACGACGAGACCGGCATTTCGATGGATCCGGATGTGCGGTTCGCCGTTGCCAAGAAGATCGTGCAGCGCTGCGCCGATTTCGGCATTCCCGCCCATGACATCGTCGTCGATCCTCTGGTCATGCCGATCGGCGCGCTGGGCGATGCCGGCCGTCAGGTGTTCGCGCTGCTGCGCCGTCTTCGCGAGGAGCTCAAGGTCAACACCACCTGCGGCCTGTCCAACATCTCGTTCGGCCTGCCGCATCGCCACGGCATCAACGCCGCCTTCATCCCAATGGTGATCGGCGCCGGCATGACGTCGGCGATCATGAACCCGGTGCGGCCGCAGGAGATGGAAGCCGTGCGCGGCGCCAATGTGCTCAACGGCACCGATGAGAACTGCACCAATTGGATCCGCACCTACAAGGACTACAAGCCGGCCGAGGGCGGCCAGGCGGTCGCCGCGCCGACGCAAGTCAACGCGCCGGGCGAAGGCGCCAACAATGGCGGCCGCCGCCGTGGCGGCCGTGAAGCTCGGATGGGTCGAGGATAAGCGCGCAATCGTGAACTCACCTGCAAATATCACCGATCCGCTCGTGCTGTTCATGCCGTCGGGCAAGCGCGGGCGGTTTCCTGTCGGGACGCCGGTGCTCGATGCCGCGCGCCAGCTCGGCGTCTACGTCGAAAGTGTGTGCGGTGGACGTGCCACCTGCGGGCGCTGCCAGGTCGAGGTGCAGGAAGGCAATTTTGCCAAGCACAAGATCGTTTCCTCCAACGATCACATCACGCCCAAGGGCGCCAAGGAAGAGCGCTATGAGCGCGTCCGTGGCCTGCCCGAACGGCGCCGCCTCTCCTGCTCGGCGCAGATCCTGGGCGACCTCGTCATCGACGTGCCGCAGGACACGGTCATCAACGCGCAGACGATCCGCAAGGATGCCGACACCAGGGTGATCGCCCGCGATTCGGCGATCCGCATGTGCTATGTCGAGATCGAAGAACCCGACATGCATAAGCCGCTTGGCGACCTCGACCGCCTGAAGATCGCGCTGATGCACGACTGGGGCCTGAAAAGCCTCGATTTCGATTTTTATCTGCTGCCGCAGGTGCAAGGCATCCTGCGCAAGGGCAATTGGACCGCCACCGCCGCGATCTACAAGGATGCCGACAGCGAGACCGCGCGTGTCGTGGCACTTTGGCCCGGTCTTAAGAACGAGGCCTATGGGCTCGCCTGCGACATCGGCTCGACGACCATCGCCATGCATCTGGTGTCGCTGCTGTCGGGCCGCGTCGCCGCTTCGTCCGGCACCTCAAACCCGCAGATCCGCTTCGGCGAGGATCTGATGAGCCGCGTCTCCTATGTGATGATGAACCCGGACGGCCGTGAAGGCATGACGGTCGCCGTGCGCGAGGCGATCTCCAGTCTTGTCGACAAGGTCTGCGCCGAAGGCAACGTCCAGCGCAACGACATCCTGGATTCCGTCTTCGTCGGCAATCCGATCATGCACCATCTGTTCCTTGGCATTGATCCGACCGAGCTTGGCGGCGCGCCCTTCGCGCTCGCCGTTTCGGGCGCGGTGCACATCAAGTCATCGGACATCGGCCTGAAGCTCAATCCGGGCGCCCGACTCTATATGCTGCCTTGCATCGCCGGCCATGTCGGCGCCGACGCGGCGGCGGTGACGCTGTCGGAAGGTCCGCATCGCCAGGACGAGATGATGCTGATCGTCGACGTCGGCACCAATGCCGAGATCGTGCTTGGCAACCGCACGCGCGTCGTCGCGGCCTCCTCACCCACGGGCCCAGCCTTCGAAGGTGCTGAGATCTCCGGCGGCCAGCGAGCCGCGCCCGGCGCAATCGAGCGCGTACGCATCGATCCCGACACTCTGGAACCAAAATACCGCGTCATCGGCTCGGACCTGTGGTCCGACGAGCCGGGCTTCGTCGACAGCGTCCAGGCAACCGGCGTCACCGGCATCTGCGGCTCCGGCATCATCGAGGTGGTAGCCGAGATGTATCTCGCCGGCATCATCTCGGAGGACGGCGTCATCGATGGAGGGCTTGCGGCCCGCTCGCCGCGTGTCGTCGCCAACGGCCGCACCTTCTCCTACGTGCTGAAGGAAGGCTCCGCATTGAAGGAAGATGGGCCGAAGATCACCATCACCCAGACCGACGTGCGCGCCATTCAGCTCGCCAAGGCAGCGCTTTATGCCGGCACCAAGCTGTTGATGGAAAAGCAGAACACCGAGCATGTCGACCGCATCCACTTCGCCGGTGCCTTCGGTTCCTTCATCGATCCGAAATACGCCATGGTGTTGGGTCTGATCCCGGATTGCGACCTCGACAAGGTTTCAGCGGTCGGCAACGCCGCCGGTGCCGGCGCCCGCATGGCGCTGCTCAATCGGGGCTATCGCCGCGAGGTCGAGGACACGGTCAGCAAGATCGAGAAGATCGAGACGGCGCTCGAACCGAAATTCCAGGAGCATTTCGTCTACGCCATGGCGCTGCCCAACAAGGTCGATCCATTCCCGAAACTATCGGCGGCGGTGAAACTGCCGCCGCGCAAGACGGTCAGCGAGGATGGCGTTGCCGGCGATGCCGCCCCGCGCCGGCGTTCGCGCGAAGGCCACGAGGGGCGGCGGCGTGGTCGGGAGCAGTAAGGGCGCAAGAGGAAATTATTCGAGTCATCGGACGCCTCGTTTTTTCACGCGCGTTGGCGCCGGAGCACTGACTTCGGTATAATTTCATTTGTATGCAAATGTTTCCAAATCGCGACGACTTGGAAACCAAACCGCCGTTTTAGCGAAATCCGTCTGATACATGGCAGGTGCATTTACCCGAGCATCGAAAGGCGGCCGAAGATAGTCCTCGGCCCCGCTCGTCAAGGGAGATGAAAATGTCGATGTTTGGAAATCTCGGTCGCTTCGGTGTGACCATCAGGCAGACCCACGCCAGCAACAAGGCGATCCGCGCGCTGAATAGCCTGCCGGCTCATGTCCAGAAGGATATTGGTTGGCCAGCATCGCCGCCGAACGATCCTCAAGCCGCGCTTGCCTCGCTGCTTCTGGCTACATCGCGCTGATGACCTTCGCCGACAAATGTAAATTGCTCGGCGTCCGCCGCGGACCTCGCATGGCCCCGACAATCACAAGCAACCGGCTGCGTGCCGCGCTTTTGCCGCATCGCTGACCTCCGCGCGCGGATCACACCACCGTGTAGACACACAAATCTTGACATTTTCAGCGACGGCACAATCTTCAGAAATAGAGGGGTTCTCTTAGTCGGCTTTGGCCGAAGTTCGTGTATCAGCATGCCAAGTCTGAAAAGCCACGTCGTGTCCTTCGTGCTCAGGCACAGCCGCAAGAAGGCGTTTTCCAGCCCGGAGAACCTGCAGCGCTGGATCGCCGCCGCGCGCAAGACCGAGGATCACCAGCCTCCTGTCTCGCTGCGTCAGCGTCTTAACGTCGAGATGCATACGATCGATGGCTTCCCCGTCTATGAAATCGCCCCCAGGGCCGGCGAGCGGAAGCGGATACTGTATCTACACGGTGGCGCCTATGTCTTTGAAATCACGCCCTATCATTGGCACCTGATCGCCGACATGGCCGACCGGCTGGGCTACGGCATCACCGTGCCGATCTACCCCATCGCCCCCGAACACGATTTCCACGCCATGTTCGGCATGGTCGGCGACGTCTACCGCCAGGTGCTCGACGAGACGGAGGCCGAAGACATCGTCTTCATGGGCGATTCCGCCGGCGGCAACATGGCTGTGGTGCTGACCATGATGGCCGCAGAACAGCGCCTGCCGGTGCCGTCACGCCATGTGCTGATTTCACCCGGCCTCGACGTGTCGCTTGCTAACCCCGAAGTGTTCGAGGCCGAACGCGACGACCCATGGCTGGGCATTGCGGGCGGGCGGGAGGCAATCCGCCTTTATAGTGCAGGAATAGATCCGTCAGACTGGCACATCAGCCCGCTCTATGGCGATCTGTCGGTGCTGCCGAAAACGCTGCTGTTGACTGGCTCACGCGATTTGTTGACGCCTGACAATCTGATCTTCGCGCAAAAGGCGCGTGCCGCCGGCGTCGAAGTCGATGTCGTCTACGAGGAAGGCATGTTCCACGTCTGGCCGTTGATCGACATGCCGGAATCACGCCGCGCCCGCCAGCACATCGTCGCATTTCTCAGTGAGGACCGCTTGCCGATCGGGCAAGACATGAGAACCGGCCTCGAAGCGCCCTCCGCCGCGGCGGCGGAGTAGTGCTTCTGCTTTCAGTTCGAACCTATTGGCGGATCAGAACTTGCCGGTTTCCCGGAACACTTCGAAGGTCGCGCGGATGTGGTCGGCGACTGCCTTGACCGGCGCGCTGGCGTCCGGCGCCACCACCATCGCCAGATTGTAGGTGCCGATGTCGGGCATGCCGTCCTTCGGGCAAAGCTCGACCATGTCGTTGCCGAGAAACGACTTTGGCAGCGGCGCCACGGCGAGATCGGACATGATCGCGGCACGCTGGCCGGCCGTGTGCGCGCTCATATAGGCAATGCGGTAATTGCGGCCCTCGCGGCCAAGCGCATCGAGCGCTCCCGCCCGCCAGGCGCATCCCTCTTCCCACAGCGATACCGGCAACGGCTCGCGCAGATGCGCGCAGCCGCCCTTGGCGCCGGCCCAGACGATAGGCTCGGTCAGCAGCACCTCGGCGCCGAGCGCGCTGGTCTTGTAGGAATTGGTCAGCAGTGTGATGTCGAGCGCCCGGTCGTCCATGCGCCGGCGCAGATTGCTGCTCTGGTCGATGGTGACGTCGACGGCGATCGACGGATGCGACTGCGCAAAACGCTTCAGCACATGCGGCAGCACGCGCTCGCCGTAATCATCCGGCGAACCAAGCCGCACCACGCCGACAATCTCGGGAATGATGAACTTCGACACCACCTCGCGGTTGATCGACAGCAGCCGGCGGGCATAGCCGAGCAGCATTTCGCCATCCGTGGTCAACGACACCGAGCGGGCGTCGCGCGCGAACATCGAGCGGCCAAGGATGTCCTCCAGCTTCTTGATCTGCATGGAGACGGCCGACGGCGTGCGGAAGACGGCATTGGCGGCGGTGGTGAAACTGCCGGTCTCGGCAATCGCCACGAAAGTGCGCAAAACGTCAAGATCGAGCAACGGCAGTGGATGATTGAGCGGGGCGTTCATGGGGACCGACCTTCAATTTTTCTGATACAAAACATCATTCCATTTCGTTTGATTGAACATCAGAACGGGAGGATAGTCAACTCCATCGAAGCAGGTCGCTGCCATCGGCACCATGAAATGACCTGCGAACCAGGACCTGCCTTCGACGCGAATGAAGTTGAAACGAACCCGATTTGCCAACCGCAGTCTGGCTGCGCCAGATGCCAAAGGAGAACATAATGTCTATTCTGTCGTCCATCGGTCGTATCGCGGCCGAATTCAGCGCGGCCCGCGCCCGCTACCAGACCGAACGCGCTATCCGCTCCCTGCCGATCGAACTGCAGAAGGATATCGGCTGGCCTGAAGCCTCCGACGCCAAGACCAATGCACGCCATGGCGCCGGATCCTGGGCTGGAGCAAAGTAGATCGTGTGTAGCATTTGCTGAAGGCCTGCCGCGCGAACCAGCCCGGCAGGCCTTCCCTATTTTATTTGTGTTCAAATGAGTTTCGGAGCCATGTGGCTCGCGCATGACGCATATGAGAAAGCCGCATAGCAGCTCCTGTTTCCAATTAATTCGTTGTAAACAATCATAAATTTCGGGCACTTTGCCCAAATTTGTCGCATTGGATGTCGCTTTTCATATCAAGCGCTTCGCTTTTGCGATTTAGTTTCTGCTTACACGAGCCTATATCACCGCCAGCAAACGAGCTGCCCCACTCCATCAAGCGAAGGCGACCCGTCTGAGCAACAAATGGAGATGATTATGAAGCTTTTTGCACGCCTCTTCGCCCGCCGCGAAATGAACCTGACCACCGCTCTCGAGCGCCAGCGCCTCGCCAACACCATGCCCGGCCAGACCGGCGCCATGAATGCGGCGCGCCTGGGCTTCGTCGCCTGAAGATTAAGAGGCAGCGCATCCCTGCCGCTGCTTTAGAACTGTAACGCCGCCTGGCTCCAGCCAGAGCGGCGTTTTTGTTCTGCCGGTGGACGCACGCTGCCTGTCCTTTGAACAGCGGGTGCCACTTCCGGGGCTCGCTGCACGCAGATTGCCCATTTGCGACCCATGTCGCAAATTTAATCTTTTCCGGGCGGCGTAGCCAATTGACAGACATGGTTTTTCCTGATGTCGCTATGCTATTCGCGACATCCTGTTCGCGCCATGGATGAGTGAGGTTCACTTGAACGCCGTAAAGCATCCGATCAAGCGATCGTTTGTATTCTTCCTTGTTCCCGATTTCACCATGATCGCTTTTGCGACCGCGCTCGATCCCCTACGCTCCGCCAATCGCATGCTCGGCTACGAAGCCTACCGCTGGCGCCTGGCCAGCATTGATGGCAAGCCGGTGCGTGCCTCGAACGGGGTCGAATGCGCTGTCAACACCTCGCTGGAGGAAGAGCGCAAGAAGATGGCGGGCCCCGACCGGCCGAACATGGCCATCGTCTGCAGCGGCATCGATGTCGAGCGCTATCAGAACAAGTCAGCCTTTGCCTGGCTACGCGAGGAGTACAATCGCGGCGTCGCCGTCGGCGGTCTGTGCACCGGCGCGCATATCCTCGCGGCAGCCGGCCTGTTGTCCAACAAGCGCTGCGCCATCCATTGGGAGAACCTGCCGGGCTTTTCCGAGGCGTTCCCGAAGGCCAATGTCTTTGCCGACCTGTTCGAAATCGACCAGAACGTCTACACCTGCGCCGGCGGCACCGCGGCGCTCGACATGATGCTGAAACTTATCGGCGACGACTTTGACGAGAACCTCGTCAACCGCGTCTGCGAGCAGGTGCTGACCGATCGCGTGCGCAGCCCTACCGACCGCCAGCGTCTGCCGCTGCGCGCCCGCCTCGGCGTCCAGAACTCGAAAGTGCTGACCATCATCGAGTTGATGGAGGGTAATCTTTCCGAGCCGCTGTCGCTGATAGAGATCGCCGACCATGTCGACCTGTCGCGCCGACAGATCGAACGGCTGTTCCGCACCGAGATGGGCCGATCCCCTGCCCGCTATTATCTCGAAATCCGGCTCGACCGCGCTCGACACCTGTTGATCCAGTCGTCGCTGCCGGTGGTCGAGGTGGCGGTCGCCTGCGGCTTCGTCTCGGCCTCGCATTTCTCCAAATGCTACCGCGAACTCTACGCCCGCTCGCCGCAGCAGGAGCGCGTCGACCGCAAGCAGTTGCTGGCGGCCTGATCAGGTGTCACGTGAGTAAGAGAACGACGCGATCCGAAAAACTGGCCGACCGGCGCAGCTTTCGCCTCGACGCGAAGAAGTGGGCTGCGTTCATGGCGGCTCTGGATGCCTCGACGCGTGACCTTTCACGCCTGAAACGCCTGTTGAGCGAGCCGAGCATCTTATCCGATCGCGATCCAATGTGAGCCAGGCGAACTACACCTGCGCCGTGCGCATCGCCTCGATCCGAATATCCTCCGTCAGCCGTGCCTTCAGCGCCGAGAATTCCAGGCTGGTCTTCAGCGTGTAATGGCGCGGATGCGGCAGGTCGATGGCGACATCCGACTTGATGCGGCCAGGCCGCGCCGTCATCACGATCACCCGCGAGGCCATGAAGATCGCCTCCTCGATGTCGTGAGTGACGAACAGCACCGTCTTCTTGCGGCGTTCCCAGATGCCGAGCAGCAGCTCCTGCATCAGCCCGCGGGTCTGGTTGTCGAGCGCGCCGAACGGCTCATCCAGCAAGAGGATTTCGGGATCGTTGGCCAGCGCCCGTGCAATCGCCGTGCGCTGCTGCATGCCGCCGGAGAGCTGCTTCGGCCAATGGTTCTCGAACCCCTTCAGGCCGACAAGGTCGACATAGGAGGCGACGATCCCGTCCCGCTCCCTCTCAGGCATGCCGCGTTCGCGCAGGCCGAAGGCGATGTTTTCGGCAACCGTCAGCCAGGGAAACAGCGTGTAGGATTGGAAGACCATGCCGCGATCCGGCCCGGGCCGGGTCACCACCTTGCCGTCGAGCAGCACGCGGCCCTCGCTCGGTGCTTCGAGCCCGGCGACGATCCGCAGCAATGTCGACTTCCCGCATCCGGATGGCCCGAGGATGGTGATGAAGTCGTTGGCGGCGACCGCCACGTCGATCGGCATCAATGCCTTGACCGGCTCTCCGCCGCTCACGCCAGCAAAAGTGCGCGAGACCCCTTCGATGAGAAGCTTGCTCACGCCAGGCTCCACGGAAAGAGCCAGCGGTTGAATGCCTTGAAGGCGAAGTCGGACAACAGCCCGATCAGCCCGATGACGATGATGCCGAAGATGATCTGCCCCGTTGCCAGCCGCGACTGGCTGTTGATGATCATGTAGCCGATGCCGGAGGACGAGCCGATAAGCTCGGCGACGATGACATAGGTCCAGGCCCAACCGAGCACCAGGCGCAAGGTCTCGGCGATCTCGGGCGCATTGGCCGGCATGATCACCCGTCTGACGATGCCGTCGTTGGTGGATCCGAGCGTATAGGCCGCCTCGACGAGGTCGCGTCTCGTGCTGCCGACCTTGACCGCGATGATCAGGACGATCTGGAACACCGAGCCGACGAAGATGACGAGCAATTTTTCCAGCTCGCCAATGCCGGCCCACAGGATAAGCAGCGGAATGAAGGCCGAGGCCGGCAAGTAGCGTGCGAAGGAGACGAACGGCTCCAAAAACGCTTCCACCGGCTTCCAGGCGCCCATCGCGATGCCGAGCGGCACCGCGACGACCGATGCTAGCAGGAAGCCGCCGAAAACCCGCCAGATCGTGATCAGTATGTCGAGCCAGAAACGATCCTCGACCAGCAGCCGCCAGCCATCCCGCAGCATCGATAGCGGATCGGCAAGGAAGATGCGGTTGACGTGGCCGCCAAGCGTGATCCACGCCCAGAAGACCACGAACAGCACGAAGAACGAAATGCCGAGCACGGTTCGGATGCCCGGCGAGACTGGATGCAAGGGGCGCATCGTCAAATCGTCCCCATCTTCAAATCGTCACTTGTCCAGGAGAAGGCGGCAGCGCCAAGCGCCGCCGCATTGCGGTCAAAGGCAGCACTGTTAGTCCGACAACGCGCTGGTGTCGGCCAGCGTGGTAACGTCGGGCGCTTCCTTGATCAACCCCATCTGCAGCAGCAGTTCGCCGGCGGTCTTGGAGAAGTCCTGGAATTCCTTGGTGAAGAACTGCTTGTTTTCCGCCCTGTCGGCCCATTTCAGGTATTTCGCCGAATCCTCGAACTCCTTGGCCGACTGCTTCACATCGGCGCCCATGGTCTCGTAGGATTTCTGCGGATCTTTCTTGATCAGGTCGAGCGCGTCGAAATAGCTATCGGCGAGCGCCTTGGCCGCATCCGGATTGGCCTTGAGGAATTCGGGCGTACAGCCAACCGTGTCGAGCACCATCGGGTAGTCGAGCGTGGTTGCCAGGATGTGGCCCTGGTCGGACTTGTCGCGCACCGCAGAAATAAACGGCTCATAGGTCACCGCCGCATCGTTCTGCCCGGCGAGGAAGGCTTGCGCCGCCGCGTCCGGCTCCAGGTTGACGACGGTCACATCCTTGGTCGACATGCCGTTCTTGTTAAGCACCCAGGCAAGCATGAAATAGGGTGACGTGCCCGGCGCCGAGGACGCGACAGTCTTGCCCTTGAGGTCGGCGACGGTCTTGATGTCGTTGCGGGCAACGATGCCGTCGGCGCCATAGGATTTGTCGAGCTGGAATATCTGCTTGGTAGTAACCCCGCTGGCGTTCCAAACCAGCCAGGTCTCGACCGTGGTAGCGGCGCATTGCAGGTCGCCGCTGGCGATGGCAAGCGGCCTGCTCGCCTGCGGCACTTTCTTCAAGGTCACATCCAGACCGTGCTTCTCAAAAATGCCTGCCTGCTTGGCAAGCGTCAGCGGCGCGAAGCCGGTCCAGCCGCTGATGCCGATGGTAACCGAGGTGGCTGCCATCGCCGGTGCGGACAGACCGGTGGCAAGCGTCAATGTTGCGGCAATAACGGCGATCCTAGTCATGTCAGTTCCCCTTTTGTTTTCGCTGAGGAAATTGTCTCACAGACGCCAATCGGCTTGTCAATGAACAGCTTGGTGAGGCAACCGGCGAGCCGGCGGCTGTATAGTCAACACTATCGGGCGGCCCATCCCCGAAACGGAGCGGGCTGCCTTAAATCCAAATAACCTTCAGTAGCCGTCGCAATAGCACTCCGCCGACGAGATGCGGTCGTTCCACTCGCTACCGCCGAAATCGCGGATCCTGCGCCTGATTTCGATCGAACGGCCCCCCATCCGGGAATCCTCATAGGCAACAAGCGTGCAGCCGCGGCGAACGATCACCGACGAAACACGGTCGTTCCAGAACTGGCCGCCGCGAAAGTTTACGGAATCGTCGGGCTCCATACCAATGGACCGCCCGCGAAAATTCGCGTGCTCGAACATTATGCAGGCGGGCTCGTCGTTGTATTGGGCGCTGGCGCCGTCGGCAAAAAGCAGGGACGCGACAGCAGCAGTCAGGATGGCTAGACGTTTCATCTGATCTTTCCTCCGTTTCGACCGCGGGTCCCCTCCGGCTGATAGCGCGGCCCGGGTATTTTGCCAATGCTTCGGCTGGAGTAGCAAGCTAGCGACTGTCGAACATCCAGCTGCGGTTGCGCCACATCCTCTCACCGATCAGGCAGTCGGTGGCGGGTTGAGCCTGCGCCGATACCACCGGTGGGTGCGCGGCTTCTTCCGCCGCCCATTGCGGCGAGGCCGGACCGGCAAGTTCCAGCACCAGCTTGCGGCGGATGGCTTCGGGAAACTGCGTCCAGTCGTTGACCGGGATCATGAAGGCTCCGGGGCCGCCAATGACGCAGTCGCTGTAATAGCGATCGAGATTGTTTACATCGTAGGCGCCGGTGAAGCCGCCTCGGGTCATCAGCGGCAGGCCGTTGATGACGATGCCTTGCTTGATCAGCTCGTCCCGAGTGAGGTTGACAGGCGCGCCCTGGTTGTTGGGGCCGTCGCCCGAAATATCGATGACCCGCTTCGTCCCCTGGTAGCCGCTTTCGGCGAACAGGTCGTTGCCGAATTCGAGCGCGCCGGAGATCGAGGTTCGTCGCGCACTGTTAGGAGGCTGGGCGGACAATTGCGCAACCACTCGCTCCGCATCGGTGCGGCTGGCAATCACCGTCCACGGCACGATGACGCGCTGCCAGTTGGTGCCGGCCCATTCGACATAGGTGACCGCGATCTTGCCATGGGCGCCGTCAGCAATGGCCTGCAGCACATTGTCATGCGTCAGCGCCGCGGCGTAGCCGTGACGCTGGATCTCGAGTTCGTCCGGCGACATCGACAGCGAAACATCGACGGCCAGCACCAACTCGACATCGACCGGCTCATCCGCAGCGGATACTGGCGTCACCCAGAGCGTCAGCGCGAACGCGGCGCAGCCTGAAAAGAAATGTCTGGCGCAGGCAAAAGCAGACATTCGCAGAGGGTAAGCGAGAATCGTCCGTTTAAAAAGAGCAAAACCCGGCCGAGCCGGGCTTTGCATTCACAGTCCTGCAACATTCAGCTGCGCGGCTTCAAATTCTCCGGGTCATAGAGCGGCTTGTAGCCGACAGCCGCCACTTCAACCGGATAGGTTTCGCCGAAATATTCGATGGTGAGCTTGCGGCCTTCCTGGGCGTACGCCCACGGCAGATAGGCAAGACCGATGTTCTTGCCGATGGTCGGGCCATAGGCCATCGAGGTGGTGAAGGACCGCCGGCCAAGTTCGTCGACCAGCGTCTCGCCGGTCTTCGGGTCCATCACCGGCATGGTGCCGACGGGATATCGGGAGACGCCTTTCGAATCGACATTGCTGGTCATCACCAGCGTGCACAGCATGGCCGGCTGGTGCTTGCGGGCGCGATACTCGACATGCTTGGCCTTGCCGCAAAAGTCGTTCTCCTTGACCTTCGGCCGAGCCAGATCGGCTTCGAGCAGATTGTATTCGGTCAAAAGGTCGGCGTTCTGCAGGCGCAGGCTCTTTTCCATGCGGCGCGTGTTGGCGTAGGTCTCGACGCCGAACGGCATCACGCCGGTCGAGCGCAGGGCATCCCAGACGGATAGGCCGTCCTCGTAGCGCATGTGCAGTTCCCAGCCTTGCTCGCCGACATAGGAGATGCGGAAAGCAGTGACGTCCTTGCCGCCGATACGAACCGGTTTGATCGCCGCGAATGGGAAATTCTCATGCGAAAGCCCGTCCGGATTCTCGACAACTTTCTGCAAGGTCGCCCGGGCATTCGGCCCCCAAATACCGACGGTGACATATTTCTCGGTGACATCGGTGATCGTGACATCAAAGCCTTTGTCCTGCGCCGTGCGGCGCATGTACTGGAAGTCGCGCGGGCCGGCGTCGGCGCCGTCGATCAAACGGCAGCGGTCGGCCATGCGGATGACGGTAAAGTCGGCGCGCACCATGCCTTCCTCGTCGAGGAAGTGGGTGTAGATGCCCTTACCGATGTTGTTGTCGCCGCCGATCTTGGCCGCGCACAGCCATTCCAGCAACGCGACATGGTCCGGGCCTTCGATGTCGTACATGGCGAAATGCGACAGGTTGACGATGCCGACATCCTCGCTCATGGCGAGGTGTTCGGCATTGGAAACGCGCCAGAAATGGCGGTTGTCCCACTCGTTCTCGCGCACCGGCACGCGGTTGCCGTATTTCTCCAGCAGATGCTCGTTGGCGGCATAACCATGCGCGCGCTCCCAGCCGCCCAGCTCCATGAAATAGCCGCCGAGTTCCTTCTCGCGCTCCCAGAACGGCGAACGTCTGATGTTGCGGGCCTTGGAGAAAGGCTCGCGCGGATGCACGGCCGGATTGTAGACCTTCATCGCCGTCTCGGTGCAGCGGTCCCAGATGAACTGCTCCTTCGTCTGGTGCGGATAGAAGCGCGCATAGTCGATGGCGTGATGGTCGATCGCGGTGCGACCGTCGGTCATCCAGTCGGCGATGAGCTTGCCCATGCCGGGGCCGTCCTTGACCCAGATGGCGACGGCATACCAAAGGCCCCGCACCTTCTGGCTTTCGCCCATGGACGGGCCACCATCCGCCGTCACCTGTAGTAGGCCGTTGAAGGAGTGGCTTTCGTTGTAGCCGAGTTCGCCGAGGATCGGCGTCAGTTCCATGGCACGCTCGAGCGGCGCCAGGATCTGTTCCATGTCGAGGTCGCGCTGCGAGGGCGAAAGCCGCGCCTGGTCCTTCTCAAGCAGATCGCGCGGATGGCAAAGGCGCGGATTGGTCTCCTCGTAGTAGCCCCATTCGATCTGGCCGCCCTCGGCGGTCTTGGGATCGCCGGTGTCGCGCATATAGGCCGAATTGCCCTGGTCGCGCAGCAGCGGCCAGCCGATCTCCTTGCCGGTGCCGGCAAACTCATTGTAGGGACCGAAGAACGTGAGCGGATGATCGATCGGCATGACCGGCAGGTCCTCGCCGACCATTTCCGCGATCAGCCGGCCCCAAATGCCGGCGCAGACGACGACATAATCGGCCTCGATGGTGCCGCGGTCGGTCACCACGCCTGATATGCGGCCGTCCTTGACGACAAGAGACCGGGCCGGCGTATTGGCGAAGGATTTCAGCTTGCCGGAGGCTTCCGCCTGGTCGACCAGCTTGCCGGCGACGGTCTGCGAGCGCGGGATGACGAGACCGGCGTCTGGATCCCATAGGCCGCCCTGCACCATTGCTTCTTCGATGAGCGGGAATTTTTCCTTGATCTCGGCCGGTTCGATCAGGCGAGCGCGCGTGCCAAACGCCTTGGCCGAGGCGATCTTGCGCTTGATTTCCTCCATGCGGCTGTCGTCGCCGACGCGCGCGACTTCGAGCCCGCCAATGCGCGCGTAGTGGCCCATCTTCTCATAGAAATCGATGGAGTAGAGCGTCGTCCAGCATGACAGGAAATCGTGGCTGGTCGTGTAGCAGAAGTCGGAGGCGTGCGCCGTCGAGCCGATATCGGTCGGGATGCCTGACTTGTCGATGCCGACAATATCGTCCCAGCCCCGCTCGATCAGATGATGGGCGATCGATGCGCCGACAATACCGCCGAGGCCGACGATGACGACCTTTGCCTTTTTCGGAAACTCTGCCATTGCCCGCGACTCCAAAGTGATAAAGCGGGCGGACTATAGGGCGGAGCGGTGGCGCTGATGAAGCCTGTTTGCGACATTGGCAAAAAGCCGAGCGACCACAGGGTGAAATGCTTCACATCCGGGACTTGAGCGGGTCGCCTTCCGAAGCGGGGTTAACTCAGGCACCGCTGGCAGGGCCGGTTGCGTTTGGTTGTGGCTGCCGTGGCGCTATTTCCGGCGTCATTGTTAAACAATCGATACCGGAACGGCAAAAGGCCGTGCAAATGCCCGGCCTTTTCCAATCATGCCGCCAAGATTACTTGATGCGGGCGACGCCACCCGAGATTTCGACCGTTTCCGAGCCGGTCAGGGCTTCGAGGTCGCCATTGGGCAAGGTGACGAAACAGCCATTCGGGCAGAACTCGACGGTTTCGCCAGCGGCCAGCGCCAGGTCGCTTTTGCTGCCACCCTCGGTCACGATCAGCGTGCGGGTCTCGGCGTCCTTGTTGACCGCGCTTGCGGCATGGGCCGAGCCGATGGCGGCGACCAGGGCGACGGCAGCGACGAGAGACTTCCACATGGTGCAATATCGGTGTTCCCACCGCCTCTGTTGCATTTTGCAAGGCATTTTCGCCTTTGCATGGGAGCTTATATGAGATGGAAGCTGAACCGCAACTGAATGCCGCATTCATGCCGCAATTGGCTTTGCCGGTCCGAGCGCGTCAATTGGCGGGCTGGTTGAAATCGGCACAACTTAGTCGGGATCTGGCTTGCGCGCCTTGCGTCCCGTCTTGGCCGCCCGTCTTGCTTCGGCGGCAGCCTCCACCTTGGCCTGCTCCTGCTCGGCGAAGTCGGCCTCGATCTTGTCATCATCGGTCGGCCAGGCCTTGGGTTTGCTGACATCGACGACGGCGCGCGGCGTCGATGGAATTTCGATGTGCTCGCCGCTGAATTTCTCAAGCACGGCAAATCGGATGTCGTTCTGCGCGATGTTGCCGTTCATCACATCGGCCAGGAACACGCGGATCTCGAATTCGAGTGCGGCAGGCCCGAAGTTGGAAAACAGCACGAAGGGTTCGGGGTTTTTCAGCACCAAGGGATGGCTGCGGGCGATGTCCAGCAGGACGGCATGTACCTGCTTGACGTCGCTGCCATAGGCAACGCCGACCTTGATATCGATACGGCCGAGCTTGTTGCGATGCGTCCAATTGCCGACGGCGTTGTTGATCAGGTTCGAATTGGGCAGGATGACCGATTGCCGCTGGAAAGTTTCGATCTCGGTGGCGCGCACGCTGATCTTCTTGACGGTGCCGCTGACATCGCCGGCGACGATCCAGTCGCCGACCTTGAACGGCCGTTCCGCCAGAAGGATCAGGCCGGAAACGAAATTGGACACAACGTTCTGCAGGCCAAAACCGATACCGAGGGAAAGAGCGCCGGCGACCAGCGCCAGACTGGAGAGGTCGATGCCCGCCGCCGATATGCCGACGAGCGCCGCCAGCGCAACACCGGCGTAGCCGACCGCCAGCCGGATCGAATTGCGCACCCCGGTATCGACCTTGCCGCGCGCCATCACCGAACCGTCTAGCCAGCCCTGGAACCAGCGCGTCAGGAAATAGCCGATGATGAAGACGACGATGCCCGAAAGAATGCCGGTGACCGAAATCGTCACCGAGCCGATATTGATCCCGGTTGCCAGTTTGTAGGCCCAGGCCTCGATATCGCCGGGCTGGAAGCCCCACATCAGCAGGATCAGCGGCAGGAATACCAGCACGATCATCACATTGATGGCGACGCTGACGACGAGGCCGAGCTGGTCGAGCGCGGTATCCTCGTAACTCGAATTGGCTGACAGCCAGCGCCCGACGGACGTGTTGGTGAAAGCGCCCTCCTCGCCGATCGCGCGCGCCGACAGGAAGCCGATATAGGCTGTGACCAGCGCAGTGCCGGTAACGACCACCTGTTGAGAGACGAACAAGGCAAGTCCGATATAGCCGAGCAGCGCGGCAATGATGGTGAAAAGACCAAGCGCAAGCGATGTATAGCGCAGCCATGCCGGCCACGGCCGCCAGCTTCCATCATGCGCCTTGAACGGCCTCAGCATCGCCATCAGGATCAGGATAACGCCGACGATGATGGTGGCACCGAAACTGCGGGCGATGATCAGCGACAGCGGCGAGCCCATCTTGTCGTTGACCACTGACAGGAAATAGTTGACGCCGATAACCACCGCCATAGCGGTCGTCAGCCGCGCCAGCCAGCGCGCCGGGCCGGTTTCGACGGGGATAAGCCGCCAGTTCGGCAGCCGCGGCTCAAGCGCCGCGTTGGTCAGCCTGTTGACGCAGAACACCACCCCGATAACCGCGGCGAGCGCATTCAGGAAGAGGCCGATATCGCCGCGTAGCACATTGTAATAGTTGAAAAAGAATACCGTGGAGGCCAGGAATACACCGACCGCCAGCGTCGGCAGCAAGGTCGACCAGAAGGCCACCGAAAGACGGCTGAGATAGGATGGATCTTCGTTGGTGGGATCAGCCTCGAACACCCGCCCGAACAGGCGCCTGCCACCAACCAGCAGCACCAGGGCCAGCCCGAGCGCCACGAAGGTCGCGGCAAGGACGGCCTGGAACTTGAACTTGAAGGCGAAGCTCAGCCAGGACGATACCGCCTTGTAGAAATTGTCGAATTCGTCCCTGGCGTCAGAGAAGACCTGCGGGCTCAGTGCATCGGATAGCACGTAGCGCTTGGTCAAAAGATTGCGGAACAGCTCGCTGCGCATGCTGCCGATCCTGTCGATCAGCCCGCTGATGCGGATCGACAGGTTCTGCGCGCTGGCGACGACCGCATTGATCTCGGCCTTCTCCGACGCCAGCGCCTGGCGTTCGCCGGTCACTATGTCGGGCTCCTGCGGCTGGCCTGCCGCCGGCGGCGGACCCAGTGTCTCGATCCGATTGTTGATATCGTTGAGACGCGAACGGAACGCCAGCGCACCAGTGAGGGCCGCCCGCGACAGACCCTCCAGTTGCAGACGTATATCCACCAGCGAGGCATCGTCCTCACCGTCCTGCTGTATCTTCTTCTCGAGGTCGTCAGTCTTGGCCGTCAGGCCTTGGATGACTTTCTGCTGATCGGTGATCAGTCCGGCGGCGCCCTGGCCGATTGCTTGCGCCGTAGCGTCGAACGGGTGCAGCGCCGAGAAAACGAGCGCGAGGATCAGAATGAGGCGATGCAATCGGAAAATCATGATTTTGACGGCGACTCGTGCGGTAAAGGCAATTTGAAATTGCCTGTCCTTGATAGAGACGGCCATATCATGGAGCAAGCCGTCGCAACCATCACTGGCCCGTCCGATCACACAGTGCGTCGGCCAGTCGAAAGGCAATGGCGCAATATTGGCTTTGCCGATGCGGCCTGCTCTATAGTCTGCCGCATCGCCCGAACCGGATGACCATGATGGCAGAGTACTCGGCCTTTTCGCTGCTCGCGAACGCGCTCAAGGGAAACAAGGACTGGAAGCCGGCCTGGCGGAAGCCGGACCCGAAAGCGTCCTATGACGTCGTCATCATCGGCGGCGGTGGCCACGGGCTGGCGACCGCTTATTATCTCGCCAAGGAGCACGGCATCACCAATGTCGCCGTGCTGGAGAAAGGCTGGCTCGGCTCCGGCAATGTCGGCCGCAACACGACAGCCGTGCGCTCGAACTACCTGCTGCCGGCCAACACCCGCTTCTACGAACACTCGATGAAGTTGTGGGAGAACCTTTCGCACGAGCTCAACTACAACGTCATGTTTTCGCAGCGCGGCTGCCTGAACCTGGCGCACACGCCGGCCCAGTTCGACGACTATGCAAGGCGCGGCAACGCCATGCGCCATCTCGGCGTCGACGCCGAGCTGATGACACCGGCGCAGATCAAGCGCCTGATCCCGGCGCTCGACATTTCCGCCGACGCACGCTTTCCGGTGGTCGGCGGCTTGATGCAGCGGCGCGCCGGCACTGCTCGCCACGATGCGGTGGCCTGGGGCTATGCGCGTGGCGCCGACCGCCGTGGCGTCGATATCATCGAGAATTGCGAGGTCACCAGCTTCCTTCGCGATGGCGACAGCATCACGGGCGTCACGACGTCGCGCGGCGACATCCGCGCCAAGAAGGTGGCTGTCGCGGTGGCCGGCAGCACTGGACGCGTCATGCAGCTGGCCGGCATCGAGACGATGCCGATCGAAAGCCATGTGCTGCAGGCCTTCGTGACGGAATCGCTGAAGCCCTTCATCGAAACCGTCGTCACGTTTGGCATGGGCCATTTCTACATGTCGCAGTCGGACAAGGGCGGCCTCATCTATGGCGGCGACATCGACGGCTACAACAGTTACGCCCAGCGCGGCAATTTGCCTATCGTCGATGAGGTGATGAGCGAGATGCTGGCGCTGTTTCCGGGCCTTGCCCGCGTGCGCATGCTGCGCTCCTGGGGCGGCGTCTGCGACATGTCGATGGATGGCTCGCCGATCATCACCACCGGCCCCCTGCCCGGCATGTATCTCAACTGCGGCTGGTGCTATGGCGGCTTCAAGGCGACGCCGGCTTCCGGCTGGTGCTTCGCCTGGACCATCGCCAAGGATCAGCCGCACGACCTCAACGCCCCCTTCACGCTTGACCGCTTCCATCGCGGCCTGATGATCGACGACAAGGGCCAGGGTGCAAACCCGCGGCTGCATTAAACCATGATGCGGAAAAGTGGAGAACGGTTTTCCGATAAACTCATGGTCAACCAAGAAGATAAAATTCGATGCTGATCACCTGCCCCTATTGCGGCCCGCGCGACGTCATCGAGTTTACCTATCAAGGTGACGGCAACCGTCAGCGTCCCGACCCTGCCTCGCAGAATTTCGAGGCGTGGAACGCCTATGTCTACGACCGCCTGAACCCGGCCGGCGAACACAACGAGATCTGGCAGCATTCCGGTGGTTGCCGCGCGCATCTGAGGGTCGTGCGCAACACGCTGACGCATGAGATTTCCAGCGTCGCCTTTGTGCGCGGCGATCATGGCTCGGCCGCGCGCCGCAAGGCGGAGGACAAGGCATGAGCCCGCGCCGCACCGACACCGGCGGCCGCATCGACCGGCTGAAAACGATCCGCTTCACCTTCGACGGCGCGACCTACAGCGGCCATGCCGGCGATACGCTGGCATCGGCCCTGCTGGCCAAGGGCGTCACCCTCTTCGGTCGCTCGTTCAAATACCACCGCCCGCGCGGCCTGCTCACCGCGGGCATCGAGGAGCCCAACGCCCTGGTGACGGTGCTGAGGGGCGAGGTTCGCGAGCCTAATATTCCGGCGACCATGGTCGAGATCCATGACGGGCTGGTTGCCATCAGCCAGAACCGCTTTCCCTCGCTTACCTGGGACATCAACGCCGTCAACCAGCTCGGCGGCAAGATCCTTTCGGCCGGCTTCTACTACAAGACGTTCATGGGACCGGTGTTCGGTCCGCTGAAGGGCACGCGCTTCTGGATGTTTTGCGAGCATTTCATCCGTCGTGCCGCCGGGCTCGGCAGCGCCGGATCGGCCAAGGACCCGGCCCGCTACGAGCGCATGAACGCATTTTGCGATGTGCTGGTGGTCGGCTCCGGCCCGGCCGGCCTGATGGCAGCCAAGACCGCCGCCGATCTGGGCGTCCGCGTCATGCTGGCCGATCTCGAACCGCGTTTCGGCGGTTCGGCCAACTGGTCCGACGAGACCATCGATGGCGCATCGACCGCCGATTGGGCTCGCCGCATCGTCGCCCAGCTCGAAGGCCGCGACAATGTCCGGCTTTTGCCGCGCACCACGGTGTGGGGCTACTACGATAACAACACGCTCGCCGCGCTCGAACGGGTCAACGATCACAAGGAGCAGCCAGGCAAAGGCGAGCCGCGCCATCGCTACTGGGCGATCCGCGCCAAATCCGTGGTGCTGGCCACCGGCGCTTTCGAACGGCCGCTGGTGTTCCCCGGCAATGACCGGCCAGGCGTGATGCTGGCGCATGCCGCCGAGCGCTATGCCAACGAGTTCGGCGTGCTGCCGGGGGAGCGGATCGCGCTGTTCACCAACAATGACAGCGCCTACCGGGCAGCCGTCGCCTTGAAGAAGGCCGGTGCCGCGATCGTCGCCATCGCCGATATCAGGCCGGAGCTGTCGCCAGAGATGCGCAAGCTGGCCACGGAAGCCGAAGCCGAGATCTTCGCCGGTTACGCCGTCGTCGCCACCGAAGGTGGCAAGGCGCTGTCCGGCCTCAAGCTGCAACGCTTCGACATGACCAACGGAACGCTCGCCGGCGACGCGCGCAGCATCCATGCCGATTGCCTGCTGATGTCCGGCGGCTGGTCGCCGACCATCCATCTCGCAAGCCAGGCTGGCGCCAAAGCGGAATGGAACGAGGCGTTGCAAGCTTTCCTGCCGCCGAAGCCGACGCAGAAATGGGTCGGCGCCGGCGCCTTCAGCGGCCATTTCATGACCCTCGAGGCAATACTGGACGGCCGCAACGCCGGTTTTTCGGCGATCGGCGCAACAGTCACGCCGATGGCGTACCCGATTATCGAATCCTTGCCTTGTGACCCCCGTCCTGCCCCGGTGTTCGAGATCAGGGCCAAGGGCAGGAGCTTTGTCGACTTCCAGCACGACGTCACCGCCGAGGACGTGCGGCTGGCGCATCGCGAAGGCTTTGTCTCGGTCGAGCATCTGAAGCGCTACACCACGCTCGGCATGGCGACCGACCAGGGCAAGAGCTCCAACGTGCCCGGCCTTGCCATCATGGCCGAAGCGCTGGGCAAGCCGATCCCAGAGGTCGGCACGACGCGATTCCGGCCGCCCTTTGCACCGGTTTCGATCGGTTCGCTGGCGGCCGAGCGCTTCGGCGACCTGAAGCCCGAACGGCTGACGCCGATGCATGACTGGCATCTAGCCAATGGTGCAACGATGTATTCCGCCGGCCTCTGGTACCGTCCGATGATCTACGGCCATGCCGGCGAGACGGTCGAGCAGGCCTATGTCCGCGAAGCCAAGGCGACGCGCGAGAGCGCCGGCATCGTCGATGTCTCGACACTGGGCAAGATTGCGGTGCAAGGGCTCGACGCCGCTCTGTTCCTCGACCGCGTCTACACCAACATGTTTTCGACGCTCGCCGTCGGCAAGGCCCGCTACGGCCTCATGCTGCGCGAGGACGGCCTCGCCTTCGACGACGGCACCACCTGGCGACTCGGCGAGCAGGATTTCCTGATGACCACCACCACGGCCAACGCTGGCAAGGTGATGCAGCATCTCGAATATTTCCTCGACATGATCTGGCCGGAGCTGAAAGTCCACGTCACCTCGGTGACCGACGAATGGGCGGGCGCCGCGATCGGCGGGCCCAAGGCCAGGCAGATCCTTGCTACATGTGTCACTGGCACAGCGGTGGACAACGCTACCTTGCCGTTCATGGGCATCGTTCGTGGCGAGATATCAGGCGTACCGGTGATGATTTGCCGGCTGTCTTTCTCCGGTGAAATGGCATTCGAAGTCTATTCCGGCGCAGGCTATGGCACCCATGTCTGGGAAGCCTTGATTGAGGCCGGCAGACCGTTCGGGCTGGTCACCTACGGACTTGAAGCACTGGGCACGATGCGCATCGAAAAGGGCCATGTCACGGGCGCCGAGATCGATGGCCGCACCACTGCGCGCGATTTGCATCTCGACTGGATGCTGTCGAAGAAGAAGCCGTTCATCGGCTCGGCGATGATGGACCGCGAAGGCCTGATCGCCGCTGACCGCCTGGAACTGGTCGGCCTGATTTCGCTCGACAACCGGCCACTCAACGGCGGAGCGCACATCGTCGAAGAACTGGACGAGGCCAATCCGCACGGTTCCATCGGCCACATCACCGCCTGCTGCTATTCGCCGGCGCTCGGCAAGCATATCGCGCTGGCGCTGGTCAAGGGCGGCAAGGCCAGGCAAGGCACGCGCGCCCATGTCTCCGATCCCCTGCGCAACCGGTTCGGACCGGTCGAGATCGTCTCCAACCACTTCTTCGATCCGGACGGGAGTCGCATGCATGGTTGAGCGCCCATCACCCGAGCGCAAGCCGCCAGAGCACTTGTCGCCACTCGATCCGGAATTTCACGTCGGCTCGCACGGCAATTTCGAGCACGGCGTCGAGATCATCCTGACCGAGACGCGGCCGGGCTCGATCGTGCAGCTCGCCGCCTGGCCTGGCGAAGAGAAGAAGCTGATATCAGCCATCCACACCGTCACTGGGCTTGCGCTGCCGGACGGTGCCGGCGGCGGAGCGAGCGACGGCGTGAAGTCGGTGTTCGGCTTCGCGCCTGGAAAGTTCACCGTTGCCGACGAGGCCGAGGGGTTGGCCGCTGCCTTTGCCAAGGTGGTTACCCCGGCCATCGGTACGATCACCGACCTTTCGCATGGCCGCACCGTGATCCGCATTGCCGGGCCGAAGGCCGAATGGGTGCTGGCAAAGTTCTTCGCCATCGACTTTTCGCTGCCTGCCTTCCCGGTCGGCGCCGGCCGCTCGACCGCCCATCACGATGTCTTCGCCCAGATCCAGCGCACCGGCGCCGACCAGTTCGACATCTACGTCTTCCGCTCCTTCGCCCGGTCGTTCTGGAAGGCGCTCTGTCACGCAAGCGAGGAAGTCGGCTACGAGGTGCAGTAGAGGCGGCCGGCCCCTCGCCGACGACTTCCGCCTCCAGTTCGTGATCGAGGGCGTCATCACGCTCTGGGCGCTGCTTGCCCACCTACCACCCGGATTCCTAGCCGGCCGGCTTATTCGCTGAACGTCACCCACTCTTCCAGCGGCACGCGATCGGTGCGGAAGGTGTTTTCCGGTTTGGATAGGTCCTCATGGCCAAGCGCCATACCGCAGACGACGATCTCCTCGTCGGGAATGTTGAGCACCGGCCTTATCTGACGATGGTAGGGTGCAAACGCTGCTTGTGGGCAAGTATGCAAACCCCTACCGCGCGCCGCGACCATGATGTTCTGCAGGAACATGCCGTAGTCGATCCATGAGCCTTGGTTGAGCCGGCGGTCGATGGTGAAGATCATGCCGACCGGCGCGTCGAAGAAGACGAAGTTGCGGTCGTGCTGGGCGCGCATCTTGTCGACCTCGCGGCGGCCGATGCCGAGCGCGCCATAGAGGCCGAAGCCGTTGGCGCGGCGCCGGGTCAGGTACGGCTCGAAGAACTGCGTGGGATAGTAGCGGTACTCGTCCCAGTCGGCTTTTTCGGCGCGAATGCCGGAATTGAGAATGGCGTCGGTAATCTGCTGCTTTGTCTCGCCCTTGGTGACGTAGACCTTCCACGGCTGCATATTGGTGCCCGACGGAGCCCGCGCTGCAACTGCCAGAATGGCGCGGATCGTATCGTCGTCGACCATGTCGGGCAGGAAAGCGCGCACCGAGCGGCGCGACAGAATCGCCTCGTCGACGATCTCGGCCTCGCTCGCGATTCGAGTGTTGTTTTCCAGCATGGGCCGTCCCTTAACCCTCGTCTCGACCAGACGTCCCCACTCGCCGTTCGTGCCCGAGCCTTTGCATGAACCATCAAAATCGTGCAAGCAAATCTTGAGCAAGCGTGAAAATCGACTTGATTTTTTCATGCGCTTGATTTCTCATGAAATTTATCTGGAATTTTTCACGAAATGAGCGCTTTGCCTTCGCCTACAGCAAGTACATTGCAGGGACCTGACGAACGCGTGCTGGCCGGCGATATTAGGGCCTTGCGCAAACTGCGTGGTCTGACGCTGGCGGAGATCGGCTTGAAGCTTGGCCGTTCGGTCGGTTGGGTCAGCCAGGTGGAGCGTGGCTTGTCGACGCCATCGCTCAGCGACCTCAGAGCCTTCGCCGAACTGTTCGGCGTGCCGATCAGCCTGTTCTTCAGCCATGACGTGCCTGTCGAAAGCGAGCGCGGCGTGGTTGTGCGCGCCGGCAGACGTCGCACGCTTGGCACAAGCGAAACCGGCTTGGTGGAGGAGCTTCTGTCGCCCGATCTCGGCGGTAGCTTCGAAATGGTGCGTTCGGTCTTCGCGCCGGGTGCCGAACTGAAGGCCGAGGCACAGCGGCCGACCGAGGAAGCCGGGTACGTCGCATCCGGACTGTTCGACATCGAAATAGCCGGCGTCTGGCATCGGCTTGGCGAGGGCGATTCCTTTCGCTTCGAAGGCAAGCCCTACCGTTGGCGCAATCCGGGTTCCGAGCCGGCAATTGTCATCTGGGTGGTTTCACCACCAGTCTATTGAAGAATGCATGTCGCCCAAAAGTGTGCAGCGGTTTTGGGAGAACGACATGCATCAAAACAAAAATAGAAGCGCGACGCGCTTCAGGTTTGGGAGAAGAACATGGCGGGTTTGCCGAGCACGGCTCGCGTGGTGATCATCGGAGGCGGTGCCGTCGGCACCTCCTCGCTCTATCATCTCGCTAAGGCGGGCTGGACCGACTGCGTGCTTCTGGAAAAGAACGAGCTGACCTCCGGCTCGACCTGGCATGCTGCCGGCAACGTCCCGACCTTCTCCTCGTCCTGGTCGCTGATGAACATGCAGCGCTATTCGACCGAGCTTTATCGCGGGCTGGCCGAAGCGGTCGACTATCCCATGAACTACCACGTTACCGGTTCGCTGCGCCTTGCTCATACGAAAGAGCGTATGCAGGAGTTTCAGCGCGCCAAGGGCATGGGCCGCTATCAGGGCATGGACATCGACATTGTCGGCGTCGATGAGATCAAGCGCCGCTATCCCTTCATCGAGACGCATGATTTGAAGGGCGCGCTCTACGATCCGAGCGATGGCGACATCGATCCGGCGCAGCTCACGCAGGCGCTGGCCAAGGGCGCACGCGACATGGGCGCGAAAATCATCCGTTTCTGCCCGGTCACAGGCGTGCGCCGCGAGAACGACGAATGGGTGGTCGAGACAGCGCAAGGCGAGATCCGCTGCGAGATCGTCGTCAATGCTGCCGGTTACCGCGCCGCCGAAGTCGGCAAGATGTTCGGCCGCGAGGTACCGATGATGGTGATGAGCCATCAGTACATATTGTTCGAGGAAATTGCGGAACTGGCGGCGTGGTCGAAGGAACAGGGCAAGAAATTGCCGCTGCTGCGCGACGTCGACACCTCCTACTATTTGCGCCAGGAAAAGAACGGCATGAACCTTGGCCCCTACGAGCGCAATTGCCGCGCGCATTGGGCGACCCATAACGATCCGATGCCGGAGGATTTTTCCTTCCAGCTGTTCCCCGACGATCTCGACCGGCTGGAGCACTATCTGGCCGACGCCGTCGCCCGCGTGCCGATCCTGGGCACGGCCGGCCTGTCCAAGGTCATCAATGGGCCGATCCCCTACACGCCGGACGGCAATCCGCTGATCGGGCCGATGCCCGGCGTTCCCAACGCCTTCGAGGCCTGCGTCTTCACCTTCGGCATCGCCCAGGGCGGCGGCGCCGGCAAGGTGCTGGCCGAATGGGTGACCGAAGGCCAGACCGAATGGGACATGTGGTCGTGCGATCCGCGCCGCTTCACGTCCTTTGCCTCGGCGCCAGACTATTGCGTCGCCAAGGGCATGGAGATCTATGGCAACGAATACGCCATCCAGTTTCCGCGCCATGTCTGGCCTGAAGGCCGCGACCGCAAGCTGTCGCCGATCCACGATCGCATCAAGGCGTTCGGAGCCCGCTTCGACGCCTACAATGGTTGGGAGCGCGCCACCTGGTATGCGAAAGACGGCGATGATGTTTCCGAGGAAGCCACACTGACCTTCCGCCGCGACGGACCATGGCAGCATCGCGTGCGCGAAGAATGCCTGGCGGTGCGCGACGCAGCCGGCATCCTCGACCTGCCAGGCTTCTCGCGCTTCAACCTCGACGGCCCGGGCGCCGCCGAATGGCTGAGCCTGCAGGTTACCGGGCTGGTGCCGAAACCCGGCCGCATCGGCCTCGTCTATTTCGCCGACGACAAGGGCCGCATCGTCACCGAAATGTCCGTCGTGCGTCACGACGAGAATTTGATGACGCTGATCACCGCGGCGGTCGCGCAATGGCATGATTTCGAATGGCTGAAGTCGCGCATGCCCAAGGATGCACCATTCAAGTTGATCGACCGGACCGAGGAATTCTCGACACAGGTCCTGGCCGGCCCCAACTCGCGAAAAATTCTCGCCGATGTCTGCGAAGCCGACCTCGCTCTGCCATGGCTGACGCATCAGGAGACCAAGATCGCCGGCCGCTGGGCGAAACTTGTGCGCGTCTCCTTCGCCGGCGAACTCGGCTGGGAGATCCACACAAGGGTCGACGACACCGCCGCCATCTTCGACGCGGTCTGCGCGGCAGGACAGCAGCACGGACTGAAGCCGTTCGGCATGTATGCGCTGGATTCGCTCAGGCTTGAAAAAGGCTACCGCACCTGGAAGGGCGACCTTTCGACCGACTATTCGATCCTGCAAGGCGGGCTCGAGCGCTTCGTCAAATGGGATAAGCCCGAGTTCCGCGGCAAGTCGGCGTTGCTGATCGAAAAACAACAGGGTGTGAAGAAGCGTTTCGTCACGCTGATCGTCGAAAATCCCGGCGACTGCGACGCTCCCTACATGTCGACGCTGTGGCATGACGGCCGGATCGTCGGCGAGACGACGTCGGGCGGCTGGGGTCATCGCATCGACAAGTCGATCGCACTCGGCATGCTGCGCGCCGATCTGACCGAACCCGGTACCGCCGTCGAGGTCGAAATCTTCGGCGACCGTTTCCAGGCGGTCGTCCAGAAAGACGAGCCGCTATGGGATCCAAAGAACGAGAGGCTGCGCGCATGAAGAGGATCATTCTCACCGATGGCGGCATGGGACAGGAACTGGTTCGCCGCAGCAAATCCGAGCCGACACCGCTCTGGTCGGCCAGGGTGCTGATCGATGAGCCGGATCTGGTGCGCGGCCTGCACGCGGAATTCATCCGTGCCGGCGCTCGCGTCATCACCATCAACACCTATTCAGCGACACCCGAACGCCTGGCGCGTGAGGGCGCCGAGGACCTCTTCAAGCCATTGCAGAAGCGCGGCATCGAATTGGCGAGGCAAGCCCGCGACGAGGCCGGCGATGCGGCGATCGCCGGCTGCCTGTCGCCGCTGTTCGGCAGTTACGCACCGGCACTGACCATTTCATATCAGGATACGCTCGACATCTACCGGCGCGTCGTTGCCGAGCAGGCTGATGGCGTCGACCTGTTCCTGTGCGAAACCATGGCGTCCGCAGAGGAGGCGCGCGCGGCAGTCACCGCGGCATCGGAAAGCGGCAAGCCCGTATGGGTCTCGTGGACGCTGGCCGATCACGGCAAACCGCGGCTGCGCAGTGGTGAGGCAATAACCGCCGCGGCAAGCGCGCTCGACGGCTTGGCAGTCGCTGCACGGCTGCTCAACTGCTGCCGGCCGGAAGCGATTGCCGCGGCACTGCCTGAATTGATCGACCTCGGCGGCCCGGTCGGCGCCTATGCCAACGGCTTCACCTCCACCGAAGCGCTCAAGCACGGCGGCACCGTCGATGTGCTGCACGCGCGACATGATCTCGGCCCGGAAGCCTATGCCGACCAGGCGATCGGCTGGGTCGAGGCCGGCGCGGATATTGTCGGTGGTTGCTGCGAGGTTGGACCGCCGCATATCGCTGCTCTGCGCGACCGACTCGAACAGGCCGGCTACGAAATTTCGGGAGTTTTTCATGCCTAAGCCATCATCGCGCATCTCCGGCATCGTGCCTTCGGGCAAGGACGGCTGGGAAGTCCATTCAGCCGCCTGGGCCCGCAAGGAGGCTGGCGAAGACATCATCATGCTGTCGGTCGGCGACCATGATTTCGACACGCCTTCGCAAACGATCGAAGCCTGCGTGACAGCGGTTCGCGGCAGCAACCACCACTACACCCCACTTCCCGGCTTGCCGCGCCTGCGCAAGGCGATGGCGGCGGCCTCGAGCGCCTGCACCGGCGTCGAGACGACACCAGATCAGGTCATCGCCACGCCCGGCGGCCAGGCAGCGCTCTACGCGGCCATCCAGGCCGTGCTCGACCAGGGTGACCACGCCATCGTCGTGGCGCCCTACTACGCCACCTATCCAAACACGTTCAGCGCTGCAGGCGCCGATTTCACCGTCGTCGAGACGCCCGCTGAGGACGGCTTCCAACCGCGCGCCGACATGATCCGGGCGGCACTCCGGCCGAACACGCGCGCGATCCTGATCAACACGCCGAACAACCCGACCGGTGCGGTCTATTCGCGCGAGCGGCTGGAACAACTCGCCGACGTCTGCAGGGAGCATGACCTCTGGCTGCTATCGGACGAGGTCTACTGGACACTGGGCGGAGGCGAACACGTCTCGCCGCGCTCGCTGCCCGGGATGGCCGAGCGCACGCTGGTCATCAATTCGATGTCGAAGAGCCACGGCATGACCGGCTGGCGCATGGGCTGGCTGACAGGCCCGGAGGCGATGATCACACTGCTCACCAATCTCAATCTGGTGACGACTTACGGCCTGCCGGCCTTCATCTCGATCGCCTGCGCCGAGGCGCTGGAGAACCGCTATGGCGTCAAGGAGATCGCCGAACGCTATGCGGCGCGCCGCACCGTCCTGCTCGACGCCGTGCGTGGGATGAACAATGTCAACGTGCGCGGTTCCGAGGGCGGCATGTTTGTCATGCTCGACATCAGTGCGTTCGAACCCGACGACGAGAAATTCGCCTGGGCTCTGCTCGACAAGGAAAATGTCGCCGTGATGCCCGGCTCCAGCTTCGGCGAAGCCGCAGCCGGCCATATTCGCATCAGCCTCTGCCAGCCCGAACCCGTGCTGCAGGAAGCAGCGCTCCGGCTGCGCCGCTTTGCCTCCAGCTACCGTCGCGAGGCCGCATGACCGCCAAGGCAGTTCCCGCCAAAGCAAGGGCCGTCATCATCGGCGGCGGCGTCTCCGGCTGTTCGGTCGCCTATCACCTTGCCAAGCTCGGCTGGACCGACATCGTGCTCCTGGAGCGCAAGCAGCTGACGTCGGGCACGACTTGGCATGCCGCCGGCCTGATCGGCCAGTTGCGCGGTTCGCAGAACATGACGCGACTGGCGAAATATTCCGCCGACCTCTACGTCAAGCTGGAAGCCGAGACCGAGGTCGGCACCGGCATGCGCCAGGTTGGCTCGATCACCGTGGCGCTGACCGAGGAGCGCAAGCACGAGATTTATCGACAAGCCTCTCTCGCCCGCGCGTTCGATGTCGATGTCCGCGAGATTTCGCCCAATGAAGTCAAAGAGATGTACCCGCATCTCAATGTCTCCGATGTCGTCGGCGCCGTGCATCTGCCGCTCGACGGCCAGTGCGACCCTGCCAACATCGCCATGGCGCTGGCCAAGGGCGCGCGCCAGCGCGGCGCCACAATCGTCGAGAATGTGAAGGTCACCAAGATCCACACCAGGGCCGGTCGCGTCACCGGCGTGTCCTGGGCACAGGGCGAAGACCAAGGCACCATCGAAGCCGACATCGTCGTCAACTGCGCCGGCATGTGGGCGCGCGAGCTTGGCGCGCAGAACGGCGTCACCATCCCGCTGCACGCCTGCGAGCATTTTTATCTCGTCACCGAGCCGATCCCCGGTCTCGGCCGCCTGCCGGTGCTGCGCGTGCCAGACGAGTGCGCGTACTACAAGGAAGACGCCGGCAAGATGATGCTCGGCGCCTTCGAGCCGGTAGCCAAGCCCTGGGGCATGGACGGCATCCCTGAGGATTTCTGCTTCGACCAGTTGCCCGAGGACATGGATCATTTCGAGCCCATCCTCGAAATGGGCGTCAACCGCATGCCGATGCTGGCGACCGCCGGCATCCACACCTTCTTCAACGGCCCCGAGAGTTTCACGCCGGACGACCGCTATTATCTCGGCGAGGCGCCGGAGCTGCCGGGCTACTGGATGGCGACCGGCTACAATTCGATCGGCATCGTCTCCTCCGGCGGCGCCGGGATGGCGCTGGCGCAGTGGATCAACGATGGCGAAGCTCCCTTCGACCTGTGGGAAGTCGATATCCGCCGCGCCCAGCCGTTCCAGAAGAACCGCCGCTATCTCAAGGAGCGGGTCTCCGAAACGCTCGGTTTGCTCTATGCCGACCATTTCCCTTATCGCCAGATGGCGACATCGAGGAATGTCCGACGCTCACCCCTGCATGAGCATCTGAAGGCGCGTGGTGCTGTCTTCGGCGAGGTCGCCGGCTGGGAGCGCGCAAACTGGTTCGCTCGCGAGGGCCAGGAGCGCGAATACCGCTATTCCTGGAAGCGGCAGAACTGGTTCGACAACCAGCGCGAAGAACATCTCGCGGTCAGAAACAAGGTCGGCCTGTTCGACATGACCTCCTTCGGCAAGATCCGCGTCGAGGGCCGCGACGCCTGTGCCTTCCTGCAAAAACTGTGCGCCAACGACATGGACGTCGCGCCGGGCAAGATCGTCTATACCCAAATGCTCAACCAGCGTGGCGGCATCGAGAGCGACCTCACCGTCTCGCGCCTGTCGGAGACTGCGTTCTTTCTGGTTGTTCCCGGCGCCACTCTGCAGCGCGATCTCGCCTGGCTGAGAAAACACCTCACCGACGAATTCGTCGTCATTACCGATGTCACGGCTGCCGAAAGCGTGCTCTGCCTGATGGGCCCGGACTCGCGAAAGCTGATCCAGAAGGTGAGCCCGAACGATTTCTCCAACGAAGCCAATCCGTTCGGTACATTCCAGGAGATCGAGATCGGCATGGGCCTGGCCCGCGCCCACCGCGTCACCTATGTCGGCGAGCTCGGCTGGGAACTCTATGTCTCGACCGACCAGGCAGCTCATATCTTCGAAGCAATCGAAGAGGCAGGAGCCGATGTCGGGCTGAAACTCTGCGGCCTGCACACGCTGGATTCCTGTCGCATCGAAAAGGCTTTTCGGCATTTCGGCCATGACATTACCGATGAGGACGACGTGCTGGAAGCCGGCCTCGGCTTCGCGGTTAGAACGGCCAAGGGCGACTTCATCGGCCGCGATGCAGTATTGAAGAAGAAGGAAGCCGGCCTGTCACGTAGGCTGGTCCAGTTCCGGCTGAAGGACCCGCAACCCCTGCTCTTCCACAATGAAGCGATCCTGCGCGACGGCAAGATCGTCGGTCCGATCACCTCGGGCAATTACGGCCATCATCTCGGCGGCGCCGTCGGGCTCGGATATGTCAAGTGCCTGGGCGAGAGCGAGGCGGACGTGCTGGCCTCATCCTACGAGATCGAGATCGCCGGCGAGCGTTTTGTGGCGTTAGCGTCGCTGAAGCCGATGTACGACCCGAAGTCGGAGCGGATGAGGATGTAGCGCCTCTTACCCTCCCCCTTGTGGGCCCTTGTGGGGAGGGTCGGCTCGCGGTCGGAGCGGAGCGGAGATTGCGGGACGGGGTGGGGGATAGCGCCCTACGAAACCCCCACCCCGCTTCGCAAAAGCCGCTTTGCGGCATTTGCTGCGCGACCCTCCCCACAAGGGGAGGGTGAAAAACTCAAAACCGCTCCAGCTTCGCCCGCACTTTCGCCAAAAACGCTGCGCGCGTCCGTGGTGTCGATGAATCCATCAGATAGTGCGCCAGGAAGAATGTCCGGCAACGCGTCGCGCACAGCGCCCGCATGCCGCGCAAAAGGGTCTTGCGTCCGGGCTGGCCGACGACGACGCTCCACCAGGTCGGCGCGCCGCAGGTGGTGATGACGCCGACCTTGGTCACGTGCGTCATCAGCGACTTGATGCGTCCCTTGCCAGCAGGCAGCTTGAAGGCGACATCTGTCGCCCACACCCGGTCGAGCCAGCCCTTCAGCATCGCCGGCAGCCCATACCACCAGGTCGGATAGACGAACAGGATCGCTTCCGCCCAGTTGAGCAGTTCGAAATGCGGCCTCAGCGCCGGGTCCTGCGGCGCCTGGTCGTTGTAGGAGCGCCGCTCGTCGCAGGTCATCACCGGGTCGAATTTCTCGGCATAGAGGTCGAGCAGCCGCACCTCCCAGCCCCTCGCCTTCAGCACGTCCACGGCGGTATCGCGGATTGCGGCGCAAAAACTCTCCGGCACCGGATGGCAGTAGACCAACAGCGCGCGCATCAGAAGACGTCCATGCTGGCTGCGACTCTTGCCTCGAAGGCCTTGCGCGTGCCGTCTGTAGACAGGTTCATTGCATAGTGAGCGAGATAGCTCACCGGCGCGCCCGGCTTTACGGCGGCGCGCAGCATACGCTTGATCAATTTGCGCGGCGGATCGCCCATCAGCATTGCGCGGAACCGGCTGCCACCATAGGTGGTCACCGCCGCAATTTTGCGGATGTTATGCAGCGACGGCTGCACCTTGCCGTCGACCAGCTTGAACGAGACGCCCGGCAGGAAGACGCGATCGAAGAAGCCTTTCAGGATCGCCGGAAAGCCGTAGTTCCAGACCGGATAGGAAAGCACCAGCGCATCGGCGCGCAGCAGGCGTTCGACATAGGAAGCCACCGCATCGGAGGAGCCGCGCTGGTTGTGATAGTCCAGCCTTTCCCGGCGTGTCAGCCGCGGATCGAAACCTTCGGCATAGAGGTCACAGTCATCGACAATATGGCCCGCTGCCGTCAACCGCTCCACGATCATCCGGTGCAGGCCGGCATTGAAGCTGGTCTCGACCGGATGGGCGTAGAGGACGAGGATGTTCACAGGGGAATATCCCCCAGGTCAGCGCGAGGCACCCCCCTCTGCCCTGCCGGGCATCTCCCCCGCAAGGGGGGAGATCGGACTGCCGCATCGCTTTCGCCAACTTTCAACGCGGCAGGATGGTCGCGACCGAGAGGCTGCCAATCTCCCCCCTTGAGGGGGAGATGGCCGGCAGGCCAGAGGGGGGTACTGCGCCACACGCTCATCGTCTTACCCCGTCCTCTGCAGTCCCTTGAACAGGAATGTCCGGCCCGACCGGTAGTCGTAGTCCGGGTTCTCCCAGGCGATCATCTTGCCGGGATTGAGCAACCCTTGAGGATCAGTCTCCCGCTTGAAGGCAAGCTGCACCGCGTCCGTCTGCTTCATGCCGCCCTCTTCCAACGTGTAACGGTGCGGGTTGAAGATCGGGCAGCCATTCTGCTCATGCAGGCGTACGATCTCGTCGAGCCGCGCCTCGGTGGTGAACTTGACCAGCGGCAGGCCGAAGCAGGTGATGTTGCCGTCCAGCCTCACGAACTCCAGATGCGAGAAAACCTCGCCTGGAAACATGGCGTCCATTTTCTCGACCAGCGCCAGCTGGTTGGGAAAGGGATAAAGCGATTGCAGATAGGTGATCGAAGGGTCGACGCGTAGTGCCCTCAGCGTCGTGTGATTCCACGCCAATTCATAGGCCGGCGGCAGGCCCTTTTTCTCCTCCGGCGTCGCGGTGGCGGCGTTAAAGATCACTTCGCCGTCGGCGCGCCGGGTGAAGGCCAGGAAGGCATCGAGCCCGTGCCGCGCCACCATGACCACGCAAATGCTCTGCCCTTCCCGAAGGAATTTCTGGTGGCGCTTGAAATAGAGCTGGGGCACGGGTGCCGCTATCGGCGTGATCAGCTTGGTCAGGATGCCGTCCTGGCAGGCCAGCGCGTTGCCGTAGCGGGCCGCATCCATGAAAGCGTCGAAGCCGACGATGACGTCGACCCAATCGTAAGCAGCGGTCAGCGGCATCTCCACTTCGGTGATGATGCCGTTGGTGCCATAGGCATGGGTCACCTTGTGCAGGTCCTCGCCGGTGAGTTCGAGCGCTTTCGGCTCCGCTTCCATCGTCACCACGCGCAGCCGCAGCACATTGCCGAAATCGCGCAGGCCGCCGAAATTGATCGAACCGACGCCACCCGAACCGCCGGCGATGAAGCCGCCGATCGAGGCCGTGTTGTAGGTGGACGGCGACAGCCGAAGCTCCTGGCCGGAATGCGCCCGCGTTGCCTTGTCGATGTCGGCCAGAATGGCTCCCGGTCCGGTCACCACGCGACCTGACGCGATCGACTTGATCTCATTCATCTCGGCAAGGTTGAGCACGACGCCGCCGGAGAGCGGCATCGCCTGCCCGTAATTGCCGGTGCCGCTGCCGCGCGGCGTTACCGGCACGCCATGACGATGGCAGGTCGCAAGCACGCGGATCAGTTCGGCCTCGGTCTTCGGCGTCACGATCAAATCGCCGGTGACATGGTCGAGCTGCTGCTTCAGCACCGGGCTATACCAATAGAAATCGCGGCTCTTCTGCTGGACGATGGCCGGATTGTCGTCGACCTTCAGGCCTTCGAGATCGCGTTTGAGCGCCGAAACGTCCATCATTCCACCATCAGTCCGTCGAGTTCGGCGTAGTCGGGCAGTTGCCGGTCGATCGCCTTGCCGCCGCGCACGACAATGCGATCCGATTCGGGCCGCGACAGCAATTCCGTCCAGCTTCGACCTTTGAACACGATGAAATCGGCATCGCTACCAGCGGCGAGCGTACCGAAGCCGTCGAGCCGCATCACTTTGGCGGGCGTCGCGGTGATTGCTTGCGGCCAGTCGGCGACCGGATGATCGAAGTGCAGGATGCGCGTCGCCATGCGGTAGACCTCCAGCATGTCGAGATCGCCATAGGCATAGAACGGGTCGCGCGTGTTGTCGGATGCGACCGCCACCGGAATGCCCCTCGCCTTCATCTCATGCAGCAGCGTCACGCCACGCCAGCGCGGCGTGGTGCCGTTGCCGCGTCGATCCTGCAGATAGAGATTGCACATCGGCAGCGACACGACGGCCAGCCCCGCCTTCGCCACCTTGTCCAGCGTGTCCAGCACATCGAGGTCCGGCTGGCGCGCCAGCGAACAGCAATGGCCGATGAGGATCTTGCCCTCGAAGCCGTTCCAAAGGGCGGCTTCCGCGATCTTCTTCAGCGATATGGCGGCAACATCGTCGGTCTCGTCGGCATGGAAATCGAGATCGAGGCCATGCTTGATCGCCTGCGCGAAGACATGGTCAAGCAGCTCTTCGAGGTCCGGCACCATATAGGTGACGACCCCGAGCACGCCCTTCGCGGCCGCGACGCGCTTGGCCAGCCTGTCGAACCACTTCTTGTCGCGCACGCCCTCGATGCCGAGCAGGCAGGCGCCCTGCAACTCGATGCGGCCGCGCCATCCCTCGCGCATCGTCTCGAACACCGGCCAGGAGATCTCCTCCTGCGGTGCGACGCTATCGAGATGCGTGCGCAGCGCCCTTGTGCCATGCGCGTAGGCCGAACGCAGCGAAAAATCCATGCGCCGCGCCACGTCCTCTGCGCTCCAGCGAGCGGCACGGTCGGTGCCGGTGGCGTTCAGCGCACCCATGAAGGTGCCGTCGGGATTGGGCATTCGCGGCCAGATATGGCCCTTGTCGATATGCGTGTGGCAGTCGATGAAGCACGGCAGCACTATACGGCCGGCGAGGTCGACGGCGTCCGCCTGCACTGCTGCACGACGATGCGCGGCAATGCCTGCGATCTTGCCGTCGGCAACAGCGACGTCGGCAAGTGCGAAACCGTCGTTATCGAAGGTTGCGGCAAAGCCAGGCGTGATGGATTGATGAACGCGTGCATTGGCAAGGCGATAGGAGCCAGAGGCTGGTATCAAGGCCTACCCCCCTCTGTCCTGCCGGACATCTCCCCCTCAAGGGGGGAGATTGGCAGCTTCGGTCGAACCGCCTCTTTTTCAGCATTCACAATTGGCGAAAGCAAAAAGCACAGCCGATCTCCCCCCTTGAGGGGGAGATGTCCGGCAGGACAGAGGGGGGTATTTCGCGCCAACATTATAGTCATCCTAGCGCTCCTGCTTCAGTGCGCTTTCGTGCCAGCGCCGCAAAATGAGATGCGAAATCAGCGACAGCACGAGGAAGATCAAAATGCCGGTGAGCGAAATCAAAAACAGCGCCGCGAACAGGCGCGGCGCGTTGAGCCGGTAGCCGGCCTCGATGATGCGCGAGGCAAGGCCAGACGACTGGCCGGTGGTGCCGGCGACGAATTCGGCCACGACGGCGCCGATCAGCGACAGGCCGCCGGCGATCTTCAACCCGCCGAGAAAATAAGGCATCGCCGCCGGCAGCCTAAGATAGCGCAACTGCTGCCAGCGCGTCGCACCATTGAGCTTGAACATGTCGCGCAGATTGCGGTCGACGGAGTTGAGGCCAAGCGTGGTGTTGGACAGTATCGGAAAGAAGGCGACGATCCAGGCGCACAGCAGAAGCTTGGTCGTCTGGTCGTTCACATAGATGTTGATCAACGGAAAGATCGCCACGATCGGCGTCACCTGCAGCACAATCGCGAAGGGGAAGAACGACATCTCGACCCATTTCGATTGCGCGAACAGCACCGCTAGCCCGACCCCGCCGATGACGGCCAGAGCCAGGCTGAGGAAGGTGATCCGCAAGGTGACCAGCAGGGAGGAAAACAGCAGGCCGGCATCGTTGTAGAGCGTCCACAGAACCACACCGGGGCGCGGCAGGATGTACTGCGGAATCTCGTTCCACACGCAGATGCGGTCCCACAGCCAGATCGCCAGGATCATGATCGCCAGCGGCAGCACCCAGCGGCCGATCCGCTCGAAGCGTTCCTGGCGCACCCGGCGTGCTTCCTCGGGGTCGAGTTCGAGCACCCGCTCGTCAATGGCCGTCATGGTGTGTGCCTGCTGTTGAGTTGATGGCCTTGACCAGCACATCGGAGGCCTGCCGGCACAGTGCCGCATAGTCGGGCGAGGTGCGAAACGCCTCGTCGCGCGGATAGGAAGCCTCGATGGCGAGCTCGTCGAACACCCTGCCCGGCCGTGCCGCCATGATGACGACGCGGTTGGAGAGAAAGACGCTTTCGAAGACGCTGTGGGTGACGAACACGACGGTGAAGCGTTCGTCTTGCCACAGCTCCAGCAGATCATTGTTGAGCTTGAAGCGGGTGATCTCGTCGAGTGCCGCGAACGGCTCGTCCATCAGCAGCACGCGCGGCTTGGTCACCATCGCCCGCGCAATCGAGACGCGCATCTTCATGCCGCCGGACAGTTCGCGCGGCACCGCGTCTTCGAAACCGGTCAGATGCACCCGCGCCAGCATTTCGGTTATCGCCGGTCTCGCCTTGGCGCGCGAAATGCCTTTCAGCCGAAGCGGCAGCCAGACATTGTCGAAGACATTGGCCCAGGGCAGAAGCGTCGGCTCCTGGAAGACGAAGCCGATGTTCGAGCGGTCAGGCGCGCCGCCGCCGCGCCAGTCGAGCACGCCGGAGGTCGGCGTCGACAGGCCGGCGATCAGCCGCAGCGCCGTCGACTTGCCGCAACCCGACGGTCCGAGCAGGCTGAGGAAATCGCCTTCCCGGATCGTCAGGTCGACCTCGCTCAGCGCCGTCACACCGTTGGAAAAAACCTTGCCGACGCCACGCAGCGCCAGAAGCGTCGAGGACGTGCCCGACGCAGACGGCGCTGGCGCCACTTTTTCCTGCATCATGCCGGGACGGCCTACTTCTTCAGCTCGAGCCCGACGCCCTTGTTGACGAAGGTCAGCGTGTAGGCCTTCTTGATGTCGATGCCGGCTGGCGTGACCTTGGCCTTGACCATCTTGTCGTAGAAGCTCTGGACCCGCGCGTCGGTCATTGCGCCGATTCCGAGCTTTTCCGTGTCGCCGGAATCGGCCAGGCCGAACTTCTTCATCTGATCGATCGAGAACGCGATCTGCTCGTCGTTCATGTCGGGATTATCCTTCTTGATCAGGTCGTTGGCGGCCTTGTTGTCGCCGTAGAGATATTTGTACCAGCCCTTGGCCGAGCCATCGACGAAGCACTGGACCACCTCCGGCTTCTTGTCGATCGTGTCCTGCATCACCTCGATCGTCGTCGCGTAGGTGTCCCAGCCATAGTCGGCCAGCAGGAACTGGTTCGGCACGAAGCCGCCTTCCTTCTTTACCGCGAACGGCTCGGAGGTGACGTAGCCCTGCTGGATCGACTTCTTGTCGGCGAGGAAAGGAGCGGTGTTGTAGGTGTAGGGCGCGCGCTTGGAGGCGTCGAAACCGAGTTCGATGACCATCCATTGGAAGAAGGTCTGCACGCCCTCGTCGCCCAATATGTATTGGTCGGCGTTTTTCAGGTCTTCCCACTTGTCGAGCCCTTCGCCGGGGTGGGACATGATGACCTGAGGATCCTTCTGGAAGTCCGCCGCCACCACGCGCATCGGAATGCCTTGCTGGACGGCATCGAAAGCCGACAGGAGATTGCCGCCCATGTAGAAATCGATCTTGCCGGCAAGCAGCATCGGCCGACCGCTGACCTGCGGGCCGCCCTGCATGATGGTGACATCGAGGCCGCAGGCAGCGTAGGTGCCATCGGCCACGGACTGGTAATATCCGCCATGTTCCGGCTCGGCCAACCAGTTGGTGCCGAAGGTGACTTTCTCATTCGCAGCGGCACTCAGCGTGCCGGCTGCAAGCAGCGCCACCACCGCCGCCGAAATCTTCTGTTTTCCGTACATCGACACCACCCTCTGTTTGCACCGGCGCGCCACGCGCCAGGCTCGACACCAAAGATTCAAGAAGCAAGACATATGCCACCAGCGCCTTGCGCCGGGACCGCCCGCTTGCACCACAGCCATCTGCGAAAGCCGGACAAGGTCGTGCTGCACGAGAGGCATCGTGCCTATTTTTTGAACGCCTGTCCACAATCGCACCAGCAACATGCACCGCCATCTTGAAGGCGTGGCGGGTCAGGCCTTAGGCTGGCGGCATCCAGGAGATTGCCATGTTCAAATTCCTCATCCCGAAGTCGATCAAGCCGCCCTTTGCCCGCTACAGCCACGGCGTCGAGGTGCCGCCCGGCAAGCGGCTGGTGCTGTGCTCGGGCCAGGTCGCCATCACGGCGGACGACCAGATTCCGGAAGACGCCGGCGCACAGGCCGAACTCTGTTTCCGCAACATCGCCGCGGTGCTCGGCGAGGCAGGGCTCGGCCTCGGGGATATCGTGCGCATCAACGCCTATGTCACCGACCGCGCGCATCTGCGGCCCTACATGGACGTTCGCGACCGGCTGTTTTCGAGCCCCGCACCGGCCTCGACACTGATGATCGTCTCGGGATTCGCGCGGCCCGAATTCAAGGTCGAGGTCGAAGCGATCGCGGCGGGGTGATCGACAGGCCGTCCTTCCCGCGCTAGGTCTCACTCATCCATTGAAGAGGCGTAGCATGACCGTTGCAAAAAGACGCGTGTGGTGGGGCGACTACCGGACCACCGAATACGCCTCGATCGACCCGGAGGCGACGATCGCCGTGCTGCCGGTGGCGGCGATCGAGCAGCATGGCCCGCATCTGCCGGTTTCGACCGACACCTCGATCATGAACGGCATGCTCGACACGGTCATTTCGCGCCTGCCCGACGATCTCGACATCCGCATCCTGCCGGTGCAGGCGGTGGGCAAGTCCAACGAGCATCTTCACGCACCGGGCACCCTCACTTTGCCGGCAACGACGCTGGTCGAGGCGTGGACCGAGCTTGGCCTGTCGATCGCGCGCGCCGGCGTGCGAAAACTGGTCGTCGTCAATTCGCACGGTGGCAACGAGGAGATCATGGGCATCGTCACGCGCGAATTGCGCGTGCGCGAAAAAATGCTGGCGGTGAAGACCAGCTGGCAGCGTTTTGGCCGCCCGGCCGGCATGTACACCGAGCTCGAGGACCGTCACGGCATCCATGGCGGCGATGTCGAGACCTCGCTGATGCTGCATTTCCGGCCGGACCTTGTCGACATGGGCAAGGCCGACAATTTCGTTTCCAACGTCGCCAAGGCCGAAAAGGAATTCTCGCTGCTGCGCCACACCGGCACCCACGCCTTTGCCTGGATCGCTAGCGATCTCAACCCGAATGGCGTGGTCGGCGACGCCAGCATCGCCACATCGGAAAAAGGCCGGCTGACGGCAGAATATCAGGCCGATGGTTTCATCAGCCTGCTGCGGGATGTGCGCAAGGCGAAACTCGTCGACTGGCTGAAATAGCTAGCCGTCAATCTTGAGCGCGAAAGGCGTGCCTTCGAAAGCGTCGGCACCGCGCCCGATCGCTTCGATCGCCTCGACCATGCGGCCGTTGCGATCGAGCAGCGTGTCGGCCACCGCAATCAGTCGCGGATTGGGTGTCGCCGATGGTGACAGCGCTCGCAGCGTTTGAGCCAGTTCGGCCTCGTCGCGTTTCGGCGCCAGTGCTGCAGCGATGATATAGGCCGAGGCGGTCGAGCGGCTGATGCCGGCATAGCAATGCACGACCATCGGCCTTGCCCGGTCCCACCGGCGCGCGAAATCGAGCAGGTTGCGGACATGATCCTCGCCCGGCATGGTCATGCCGTCCTGCGCCACCGCAATGTCATGCATGACCAGGTGCAGATGGTTTTCACTCGCTATCGAGGCGGGACGTACCACCTCCGTTCCAGCGGCAAGCAGCGACAGCATGCGCTCGGCACCGGTCCTTGCCACCGTTTCCTCGATCTTTGCCAACGAGCAGACATAGATCATTGCTTCGAACCCTTTGATCGATCCTCGCGCCGCGCCGTCCATTCGGCAAGAGCGGATTCAAGCCGCTGCCATTCCTCCTCGCTCCCCGGCAGGCCGGCGCGCAGGACATGTGGCCGGTCGGCAAAATGCCGAAGCAGGATGCCGCGCTTGCCAAGGGCTGCAAAAAGGCCATCGGCATCGGCCAGGCGGAGATAGCGAAACAAAGTCGTGCCGCCCGCGACGGGAATGCCGAAGCGGCCGAACAGGCTATCGAGCCGCGCCGATGCTTCCGCAAGGGATGCCCGCATCGCGTCCTGCCAGTCGATATCGGCAAGCGCGCGGATGCCGTATTCAAGCGCCGGACCGGCGACGGCCCATGGCCCGAATTGCGTTTCCAGCCGTTCGACCGTCGCCGCATCGGAAAGTGCAAAGCCGAGCCGCAGCCCGGCCAGGCCGAAGAACTTGCCGAACGAGCGCAGCACGACGATGCCGCCCCGCCCGACATCGCCTGCAAGGCTGTGTTCACGCGGACCGACATCCATGAACGCCTCGTCGACGACCAGCAGCCCGCCCTTGGCGCGCAGTCGGGCGGCCAGCGCCAGCAAACCGTCCCGCTCGACGATGCGTCCATCCGGATTGTTCGGATTGACGACAATGGCAAGGTCGGCGTCCGCCAGCGCTTCGAAATCGTTGACCTCCAACACTCGGTGTCCGGCGATCGCCGCAGCGCGGGCATGTTCGGCATAGGTCGGCCCCAGCACCAAAGCCTTGCCGGGCGCGATCAGCGATGCGACGCGCGGCAACAGGATCTGCGTGCCCGGTGCCGCCGCGAGGTTGGCTGGCGACGGCGCGCCATAAGTGCTGGCCGCGATCTCTAACAGGTCACGCGTGCGCGCGGCCTCCGGCAATCGCGACAGCGAGGTGGCGGGCAGGTCGAAAAGCGGGTAGGAGTGCGGATTGATACCGGTCGAGAGGTCGACGAAAGGCCGCGAAGCGTGGGGGAAAAGCGCCCTCGCCCGGCCAAGACTTCCACCATGGTCCACCGTTCCTTCAAGAAGCTTCATGTCAGTTCTGATCGCTTTCCTGTCATTGGCCGTCGAATTCGCCCTCGGTTATCCCGACTGGCTGTTTCGCGCCATCGGCCATCCGGTGACGTGGTTCGGCAGGCTGATATCCTTTCTCGACCGCAGGCTCAACCACGCCACTGATCCCGACGCGTTGCGTCGCAAGCGCGGTGTCCAGGCGCTGCTGGTCATCGTGCTCGTGCCGGCGCTGATCGGCCTCGGCATGCAGATCCTGCTCTGGTTCGTTCCCATGGGGCTGATCATCACGGCCCTTCTGGCAACCTCGCTTCTGTCGCAGAAAAGCCTTTACGAACATGTCGAGGCGGTGGCGGACGCACTCGACACCGGCGGTCTCGCTCTGGGCCGCGTTGCCGTCTCGCGCATCGTCGGCCGCGATCCCGAGACGCTGGACCGGGCCGGTATCAGCCGCGCTGCGATCGAGAGCCTGGCCGAGAATTTTTCCGATGGCATCGTTGCTCCCGCCTTCTGGACCGGTGTCGGCGGCCTCGCCGGCGGCGCCGCCTACAAGGCCGCCAATACCGCCGATTCGATGATCGGTCACCGTACCCCGCGCCATGAGGCGTTCGGCTGGGCGGCGGCACGCTTCGACGATTGGATCAATTTGCCGGCGTCACGGCTGACGGCGCTGCTGATCGTGCTGGCGGCTTTCCTGGTCAGGGACGCCGACCCGCGCAATGCCTGGCACGCGGTGTGGCGCGACGCGAAGAAGCACCGCTCGCCGAATGCCGGCTGGCCGGAAGCGGCGATGGCTGGCGCGCTCGGCCTGGCACTCGCCGGGCCGCGCAGCTACGGCGGCGTCCTGGTCGACGACGTCTTCATGGGCGGAGGCGGCCGCCGCGAAGCCGACAGCGCCGATATAAGGCAGGCGCTGAAACTCTATCGCGTCGCCGACTATCTGCTGATTGCGCTGTTTGGAGTGATTTCGATCATCGTCATTGTGGCGTGACCCATTTCACCCTCCCCCTTGTGAGGAGGGTAAGAAACGTTCAAAACTCGATGCCCTGCTGCGCCTTAACGCCCGCGGAAAAATGGTGCTTGGTCACGCCCATCTCGGTGACGAGATCGGCCGCCTCGACCAGCGCCGGCTTGGCGTTGCGGCCGGTGACGACGACGTGCAGGCCTTCGCGGCGGGCTTTCAGCGCCGCAACCACCTTGTCGAGATCGAGATAGTCGTAGCGCAGCGCGATGTTCAACTCGTCGAGCACCAGCAGGCTGATTGACGGATCGGCCATCAGCTCGAGCACCTTGGCCCACGCCGCTTCGGCCGCGGCGATGTCACGCTTCAGATCCTGCGTTTCCCAGGTGAAGCCCTCGCCCATCGCGTGCCAGATGACGCGGTCGCCGAAGGCGGCGAAGGCGTCTTTCTCGCCGGTATGCCATTTGCCCTTGATGAACTGGACGACGCCGACGCGCTTGCCGTAGCCGAGCATCCGCAGCGCGAGACCGAAGGCGGCCGTCGTCTTACCCTTGCCCGGCCCGGTGTTGACGATCAGCAGCCCCTTCTCGACCGTCTTGCTCGCCACCTCGGCATCCTGCACCGCCTTGCGCTTGGCCATCTTGGCGCGGTGGCGTTCTTCGTCCTTATTGTCGACGTCGGTCATGTCATTTCACCTTCAGCGGGAGTCCCGCCACCATCAGCAGCACTGTGTCGGCGACGGCAGCGATCTGCTGGTTAAGCCGGCCGGCGGCATCGCGAAACCGGCGCGCCAGTGCGTTGTCAGGCACGATGCCTTGCCCGACTTCATTGGACACCACGAACCAGGGCCCGCGCGGCCGCGACAGCACCTCCGCCAGTCGCCGGCATTCCAGCTCGAGATCATGTTCGGCCAGCATATGATTGGTCAGCCACAATGTCAGGCAGTCGACAAGCACCGGCTGGTTGTCGGGCAAGGCCGCGAGCGCGCCGGCAAGATCGAGCGGTGCGTCGATGGTCGTCCAGCCTTCGCCGCGGCGTGAGCGGTGCAGCGCGATGCGCTCGCGCATCTCATCGTCATAGGCTTGCGCCGTCGCGATATAGGTCCATGGCGAGGGCAAGGCCGTCGCCAGGGTTTCGGCGTGGGGGGGGGGGGGGGGGGGGCGGCCGGGGCGGGGGCGGGGGGGGGGGGGGGGGGGGTGGGCGGGGGGGGGGCGGGCGGGGGGGGGGGGGGGGGGGGGGGGGGGGGCGGCGGCGGGGGGGCGGCCCCCCCCACCGCCGATGAGGAAGGTCAGTGCCTTGCTGTCAGGCAAAGCTGTCGCGCAGGCTGGTCGCGGTGCCGGTGAAGCGGCCGCGGACCACGCCGACGACCGCGCCGAGCACCAGCCAGAACACCAGATTGGTCACTGTCACCGCCACCACGAACTGGTGGTGCAGGCCTTCGGGGATCGCCGTCTCGTAACTGCCGGGCTGCGGCGCGCCGACGATGTGCGGAGCGACGATCAAGGCCACAGCCAGGATCGCCAGCGGCAGCGACTTGCGGAAGGCGATCAGGCCGAGCCCGGCCGCGGTCATCGCTACGGTAGCCCACCACCAGATCTGGCGCTCGGTCAGATCGGCCGCTGGCATGGCCGGCAGTTCCGGCGGCAGGCCTAGGCCCGGCGCCAGCGTGAACACGGCAAAGCCGGCCAGCCCCCAGAAGACGCCCTGGCGCCAGCCACCGATGCCGCCGGCGAATTCGGAAACCGCGACCAGGATCAAGGCGAAGCCGATGCCGGTGACGATGTTGGCAAGCACGCTGAAGGCGAAACGTTCGAAACCGTCTGCCGGCGCCCAACCCTCGTCTTCGGCGGCCGGGGCGGCTTCCGCTGCCGGAGCGGCTGTGCTCATGGCATTGCTATCCGTTGGGGCCGGAACGGCATGGTCATGGTGATGCCCGCCGCCGGCCTGTTCGTAGACTTCCGCCTTCAGGATCAGCGGCACGGTGGCGTAGGCCTGCATGCAGGCGAGAACGACACCGGCCACGAGCCCTGCGATCGCCGCAATGAACACGACGTTGCGAAACAGGTTCATGATGTCAGATCCTCGTCAGTGGCAGGGAAACGCCATCGAGTGGCGATAGTCGTGAGCCGCATTGTGGACCGCATCGATATGCGAGAAGCCGACAAAGCCCATCACGAAAACGCCGAGCAGCGCCGCGAGCGCGAGCTGCATGAAGCGCGACTGCGAGGAGACGGAGGCGCCGAGGGAGACGGAAGCAGTAGTCATGTCTTGTCCTTTCGCCCTCCACCCGAGGGCATCGAAGTCAGTTTCCTGTCGCCGGCAGGTCTCCTGGCTCGCGGATCAGCGCCCTTCCCCACCTTCCCGAAGAAGAAATCTTCAGTGGCATATGGAGAGGACTACCGCACACAGTTGCGGGGGCAGCCACGGCATTGGGCGAAACTCGCCCTCACCGCATTCCCTCTTGGCTCCAAAATGGAACCGACGACATTGCCGACTATAGGCAGAATCGTCGCCTCCAGCAAACCAAATTCCGGCGGCAACCATCGCGAATGCGTCGTGCCAGTGAGGGCCTCCGCTGCCGCAGGCACCTTGGCATGCGGCACTTCCACCAAAGCCCTGAAGATCAAAGCGATTTCGGCAGATAGCGCCACGTCACGAAGCCGCAGACCGCAGCCAGCAGGCCCAGCGTGACGAACACCGAGCCTAGGCCGAAAAACGCCAGCACCACCGAATAGACCAGCGGCGGCGTCAGTTCGGAAAAGTCGAGATAGGTCCGGTAGACCGCCGCCATCTGCGATCTTTCATAGGAGCGCACCGAGCGCATGAAGGCGGTCGAGCCGAGTGCGTCGAGCGCGATGGTGAAGAAGGCGCCGCCAAGCAGGAAGGCGCCGGTGAGCAGCGGCACGGTCTCGCCGACGAAGCCTGCCGCCAGCAGCATGGCCGACATGGCGAAATAGGCAAATGTCATCGTCCTGCGGCTGCCAAAACGCTTTCCCGCCTTGCCCCAGAAGATGGCCATGAACAGCAGCGCGTTGCCGGCCGAAACCAGCACGCCGCCGGCCAGCTTGCCTTCGCCGGTGATGACCATGAACAGCGGCCCATAGACGAAGAACGTCGTCCAGAAACAGGAGCGGCCGAAAGCGATCAGCCAGGCCAGTCTGAGCCTGGGCTGCGCCACGAAGCGGCCGATATTGGCGAGCGGATTGACCGGGCGCGTCTGGCCCGGGCTAATCGACGGGTTGTCGCCGAGCCGGTAAGTCCAGAACAGCGCCAGCAAGGCCAGGGCGAAGATCGCCACGGCGCCATGCGCGGCATAGATGCCGAAGTGCGTGTAGAGGAAGATGCCGAGCGTCGGCCCGCCGGTCCACGCCAACATCGACCACGCCATGCGCAGCGATTCGGCCTGCATGAAATCGGTCTTGCGGATATGGTCCATGATATAGAGGTTGAGCGTGATCGACAGCGCGCTGGCGCCCATCACGCGGCACAGCATGCCGGCCAGTTGCCCGGCAAGCGTATGGGTGACGAAGAACAGCGAGCCGATGGCAAGCAGGCAGGCGCCAGCGGTGTAGACCCAGCGCCGGGCAAAGCGGCGGATCAGCATTGGCATGAAGAGCGTCACCGACAGGCCGAGCATCGCCACGACGGTGTAGAGGATCGAGACGATCTGCTCGTTGTGCAGGATCTCATAGGCCTGGATCGGGATGACGCTCGACACCGTGGCGCGGGCGAAGGATTCGACCGCATAGAGCGAGGCGAAGGTGCGCGCGTCCGCGGCCTTTAGGGCCGGAAGCCAGATCGGATGGCGCACATGGGTGGACATTGCTTCCCCAAAGCAGAATCTATCGGACCAAATCTGCCGTGGCGATGCCGGCGCCAATAAGAGGAAACCGACGCGTACCCGGCAAAAAACGAAGTCGGCCAAAGGCTTCCCGGCACTGGCCTAAAGCGGCGCCTGATCCGGCGTCCTCGGCAAAATTCCCGGCCTTCTTTTGTTCGGTGCAACCGTGATAGTCGTTTTGCGGGGCTGAATCAGAATGCGAGACCATGAGCATCCAAACGCCGACCGCACCCGTTCAGGATCGACCAAGGCGCATCGTCGCCATCGACATCGTGCGCGGCATCGCGCTGATCGCCATGGCGAGCTACCATTTCACCTGGGATCTGGAATTCTTCGGCTACACCGATCCCGGCCTGACCGCCTTCGGCTGGTGGAAGATCTACGCGCGCTGCATCGCCTCGACCTTCCTGTTCCTGGTCGGCGTCAGCCTGTACCTCGCCCATGGCAAGAAAATCCGCTGGAACGGCTTCTGGAAGCGTTTCGCCATGGTCGCGGGAGCCGCGATCGCGATTTCGATCGTCACCCGCATCGCCACCCCGGACGGCTTCATCTTCTTCGGCATATTGCACGAGATCGCGCTGGCCAGCCTGCTCGGCCTGCTGTTTCTTCGCCTGCCGGCTTTACTGACCATGGTGGTTGCCGCGCTGGTCATCGCGGCGCCGGTCTATTTGCGCTTCGAGGCCTTCGACCATCCATGGCTGTGGTGGGTCGGCCTGTCGGCGGTCAATCCGCGTTCCAACGACTACGTTCCACTGTTCCCATGGTTCGGCGCCGTGCTTCTGGGTATAGGCTCCACCAGGCTTGCCGCGGGCGCGGGTATCTTGACGTGGCTGGCGAACCTCAAGGCCGGGCGCTGGGCCAACCCGCTGGTCTTCATCGGCCGGCACAGCCTGGCCTTCTACCTGATCCACCAGCCATTGCTGATCGGCTGCGTTTGGCTGTTCTCGCAGATCATGCCGGCGCAGGTCGAAACCCCGCAGGTGAATTTCCTCAAAACCTGCCAGCTGTCCTGCGAGCAGTCGCGCGACACCGAGTTCTGTTCCAGCTACTGTGTCTGCATGCTCGATACGCTCGAGGGCGAGGCGACGCTTGATCGGCTCTACAACAACGATCAGACTGCGGAATGGAAATCACACTTGTCCGACCTTGCCGGCATGTGTACCGCCAACACCGACAGCAAGTTGATGGAGGAAGGGGTCAAATGACCGAGAACCAGCCGAAGCCGGGGCTCATCCCGTGGCCGCCGCTGATCTACACCGCCGCCATCGCCATCAGCATCGCGCTGGGCCTGCTCTATCCCCTGCCCTGGATCGGCGACCTCTTGGGCGATATTCTGTTCGCCGCCGGCTGGGTGGCGCTGTTCGGCGTCGCAGCACTCTGGTTCACCGCGATCCGCACCATGATCCGGGCCAAGACAACGCTCAACCCGAACGCGGTGCCTGACCACCTCGTCACGTCGGGTCCCTTCGGCATCACCCGCAATCCGATCTATCTGGCCAACACACTGCTGTTGATCGGCGTCGCCTTTGTCTCAGGGATAGTCTGGTTCCTGCCGATGGCGCTCATCGCGGCCTTCGCCACGCAGAAGATGGCGATCGAGAGCGAGGAAAAGGTTCTGGCGGCGAAGTTCGGCAAGAAATACCGCGACTACGCCAAACGCGTGCGGCGCTGGATTTGAGCAAGCCTCACCGCGGGCGTCCGAGTTCGAGATATTGCCTATACGGCCGCGACTTCTCCAGGCCTGCTTTCGAAATCAAACAGCCGCTGGGTAGCGAGCGCGGCGGCGCCCCGCGCCCATGAATCGTCTGCCCAGTCCGGCGTGATCGGCGGTGGAGTCCACATTGCGTAACGCCGTAGCGCGTCGCGCATGGGCTCGAAGAGGTAGTCGCCGAAGCTCACCGCTTCGCCGCCGCCGACAATCACCTCCGGATCGATGATGTTGCAGAAGCTGCCCAGAAACCTTCCGATGCCTTCGCCTGCTTCGCGCAGCAAATTCACGGCCACCTCGTCACCGGTCTTGGCCGCTCTGACCATGTCGTAGCGGTCAACGTCGGCTGAGAGGCCCTTCGTCTCACGCCACCGCTTAACCAATGCTGGTTCGGAGAAGAACGTCTGAAGGCATCCGCGGCGGCCACACTCGCATTGCGGCCCGTTTGGATCGTAGATGGAGTGCCCGATCTTGCCCGCGGCCCCGTTCGCGCCGTGATGGACCGAACCATCGATCACCACCGCGCAACTGATGCCGGCACCGATGGCCAGCGCGCCGACAGTGCGGTGATGCCGGCCGAGACCGAACAATTGCTGCGCCAGCGCGAAAGCGTTGGTATCGTCGTCGGCCCACACGGGCACATTGACGAGATCGGCCAGCATGGCCGCTATCGGCACGTCAGTCCAATTGAACCGGTGACTGAGCCGACAGACGCCATGGTCGATGACCCCGGGCACGGCGATGCCGATGCCGCTGAGCTGCGCCCCGGTTGGCGCGGCCCGATCGGCAAGCAACTGGCTGACGGCGGCGGCGCAGGCTTCTACCGTGCTTCGCGGCGACTGATCAGGCACAGCGACGCGTTTGGAGACAAGCGGTGTCGTGGCCAGGTCAGTCAGCACGCAATCGATCGCACCGACCATCAGCTTGAACCCGACGACAAGGCGGCCGGCATAATTGATGTTGATCGGGATTGGCCGTCGCCCCGGCGCTCCGACGCTGGCCTCTCCCTCCATCAGAATGTTCTCGTGCAACAGGTCGGTGACGACGAACGTCACCGCCGCCGGGCTTAGTCCGGTGATCGCGGCAATCTCGGCACGACTGATCGCCCCTTCCCTTCGCAGCAGGTTGAGAATCAGCCGGCGATTGATCGAGCGCGACGTCTGCTGGTCGCCTTTAAGTTTCATCCTCGCCTCATTGTTAATTTTGTAAATTAAATATTGACCGGCTCCATCTGCATACGCTACGACTCGCCGTGGTTCAATTGGAATCCGGCTGTTCTCAGGGAGGAGATAAAAGCCATGACCATCACCGCTACAATGCTATCCACGACAAGACGTCGATTCCTGAAGGGCACGGGCGCGGCTCTCGCTGCATCTGCCACCGGGAGCCTCTGCTTGCCGGCCCTGGCGCAGGCGCAGGAAATCACCATCATTTCCAATCTCAGCAACGCCGGGCAACGCGACATCCTGCACAGGCTGGCAGCCGAATACGAGGCGAAATCCGGCGCCAAGATCACCATCAACAACATGGACCACGAGGCGCACAAGACGGCGATCCGCAGCTATCTTGTCGTCGGCGCCCCCGACATCTGCTTCTGGTTCTCCGGCAATCGCATGAAGGCCTTTGTCACCAAGGGCCTGTTCGACGACATCTCCGATCTGTTTGCCCGAGAGAACTACAAGAGCGTGCTCGGCGCCACGACAAATGCAGTCACGGTCGGCGACAAGCAGTATGGCCTGCCGATGGGCGGCCTGCTTTGGGGTCTGTTCTACCGCAAGGATGTTTTTGCCGAACACAATTGGACGCCGCCGAAGACGTGGACCGATTTTCTCGCCTTTGGCGAGGCCGCGAAATCTGCAAGCATGATCCCGATGAGCATGGGCACCAAGGAGCTTTGGCCCGCGGGCGGCTGGTTCGACCATATGAACCTGCGCATCAACGGCCTCGACAAGCACATCGCCCTGATGGACGGGAAGGTCCATTACACCGATCCGATGCTTACGCCCGTCTTCGACAAATGGAACGAGCTGATCAAGGCCGGGTTCTTCTCGCCGAACCACAGTTCCTTCGGCTGGGAGCAAGCCGGCGCTGCCCTGGCGCAGAAGAAAGCCGCCATGATGGACCTTGGTGGTTTCGTCAGGTCCGCCTTCCCGGAGGCAGACCTCCCGCAGCTCGCCTACGCGCCGTTTCCCGAAATCATCCCCGGTGTCGCCAGATATGAGGATTTTTCGGTCAACTCCGTTCATGTGCCGGCCAACGCCAAGAACAAGCAAGGCGCGCGCGACTTCCTCGCCTATTTCTACAAACCGGAGAATCTCGGAGCCTTCCTCGCCGCGGAGGGAGCGATCCCGCCGCGCAACGATTGCCCGCCCAGCAACGATCCGCTGGTCAACGCCGCCGTGGAAGAGCTGAAGAAAGTGGTCGGCACGTCGCAATACTACGATCGCGACACCGATCCGGACATGGCCCAGGAAGGCATGACCGGACTTCAGGAATTCATGGTCAAACCCGAACGGCGCGACCAGATCCTCGAACGGCTGGAAAAGACCCGCAAGAGAATATTCAGCTGATGCTGTCGCTCAAAAGCGCGTAGCGGTTTTGGGACAAATTGAACACGGCTTAGTCCTCCCGGACTTGACGGGCGCCGCTTGTCCTGGCGGCCCCGTCTCCTTTTGGATGAATTCCCATGCCCCGCTTCTGGCGCAGACATCGTCATTGGTTGACGCCGGCATTGTTCCTTCTGCCGGGCCTCATCCTGTTCAGCCTGGTGATCCTTGCCGCCTCCGTCGAGACGGTCTGGATTTCGCTGCACGAATGGGACGGTATCGGCGCCAAGACCTGGGTCGGCCTCGCCAACTATGCCGAACTGGCCGAGGACCCGCAATTCTACGTCTCGCTGAAGAACAACGTGATCTGGTTGCTGATCTTCATGCTGGCGCCGCCGATCGGTCTCGCGCTGGCGCTGATCGTCAACCAGCAGATCCGCGGCATGCGCATTCTGAAGTCGCTGTTCTTTATCCCTCTGGTGCTGGCTACGGTGACCGTGGGTGTCGTTTTCGGCTGGGTCTATGATCCCACCTTCGGCTTGCTGCAATTGATCTTCGGCCTGTTCGGTGCCACCGCGCCGGCGCTGCTTTCCGACGAGAATTTCGCCACTTTCGCTGTCGCCGCCGCGGCTCTCTGGCCGCAGATCGCCTTCTGCATGGTTCTGTTCCTGGCGGGGCTGAACAACCTCGACGAGGATCTGATCGGCGCCGGACGAGTCGACGGAGCACGCGGCTGGCGCATGCTGCGCCACGTAATCCTGCCGCAGTTGTCGCAAGTCGGCTTCATCGCCATCGCGGTGACGGTGATCGGCGCGCTGCGCTCCTTCGACATGGTCGCCGTCATGACCACCGGCGGACCCTACGGCTCGTCGACTGTGCTCGCCTATCAGATGTATGAGGAATCGATCTTTTCCTATCGCTTCGGCTATGGCGCGGCGATCGCCACAGTGCTCTTCGTGATCATGAGCGCCTTCATCGCCTGGTACCTGCACGGCCTTATCAAGGCCGAACGGAGCAATGCCTGATGTATCCGCGCCCGATCCCCGAAGACGCCAAGATCAAGCGTGCGCTCTACGTCGGCGGCGTGACGCTGGTCGTCGCGCTGTGGCTGCTGCCGCTGATTGCCGTCATGCTGACCTCGATCCGCTCCAATGAGGAATTGATGGCAGGCAATTACTGGGGCTGGCCACAGAAGTTCAGCCTGGTCGAGAATTACACGGCGGTCTTCGAGCAGACCGCGATGCTGCGCTTCTTCCTCAACAGCCTGCTGATCACCATCCCCTCGGTGATCGGCGTGCTGATCCTGTCGACGTTGACCGGCTTCGTGTTGTCGCGCTATCCGTTCCGCGGCTCAAATCTCATTTTCGCGCTGTTCGTCGGCGGCAATTTCCTGCCGGCCCAGGTCATGATGATCCCGGTGCGTGACCTCATGGTCAGGCTCGGCCTCTACGACACGGTCTACGCGCTGATCGTATTCCACATCGCCTTCCAGACCGGCTTTGCGACGCTGTTCATGCGCAACTTCATCGCGGCACTGCCGGGCGAATTGTTCCAGGCCGCGCGCGCCGAGGGCGCATCGCCCTTCCAGGTGCTGCGCCATGTGGTGGTACCTCTGGTACGGCCGGCGCTGGCGGCGCTTGCCATCCTCACCTTCACCTTCATCTGGAATGATTATTTCTGGGCGATCGTGCTCACCCAGAGCGACGCCGTCAAACCCGTCACGGCCGGGCTGAACAATCTGCGCGGCGAATGGACGTCCGCCTGGAACATCGTCTCGGCGGCAACGATCTTCGTCGCCCTGCCGCCCGTGGTCATGTTCTTCCTGATGCAGAAGCACTTCATCAGCGGCCTCACCATGGGGGCGGTCAAGGGATGATTTTTGTTCGAGGAATTCAGGCCGCACCGTACGGACGCCGGCCAACACAGAAGGGCGGCGCGCGATGAGCAGCGTGGAACTGCGCAAGGTCGACAAGCACTATGCCGGCTATCATGCCTTGAAGGCAGTCGACCTGAGGATCGAAAAGGGCGAGTTCGTCGTCATGGTCGGACCGTCCGGTTGCGGAAAATCGACATTGCTGAAGACGATCGCTGGGCTTGAGACCATCAACTCCGGCCAGGTCGTGATCAACGGGCGCGACGTCACCAGGGAAGAGCCCGGCGATCGCGGCATCGCCATGGTCTTCCAGTCCTATGCACTCTATCCGCACATGACCGTGGCCGAGAACATGGGCTTCGGCTTGCGGATGGCGAAACGCCCGAAGGCGGAGATCGACGCTGCCGTCAAGCGGGCCGCGCAGATCCTTCGCCTCGAGGAGCAGTTGGACAAGCGCCCGAAGCAATTGTCGGGCGGGCAGCGCCAGCGCGTCGCGATCGGCCGCGCCATAACGCGCTCGCCTGAAGTCTTCTTGTTCGACGAACCGCTGTCGAACCTCGACGCCGCGCTTCGTACGCAGATGCGGGTCGAGCTTTCCAGCCTTCACGCCCAGCTCGGATCGACCATGGTCTATGTCACCCACGATCAGATCGAGGCCATGACCATGGCGGACCGGATCGTGGTGCTGAATAAAGGGCGAGTCGAGCAGGTCGGCTCTCCTCTCGAACTCTACGCCAATCCGGCGAATATCTTCGTCGCCGGCTTTCTCGGCGCCCCGCGCATGAACTTCATCGAAGCGCGGGTGGAAACCGCCGGCGCGGGCGAGATCGCGCTGACGGCGGCCGGAATGCCGGCGCTTGCCTTTGGCGGCATCGACGGCCTTTCGGCAGGCGACGCGGTGACCGTCGGGATCCGGCCGGAAAATCTGCACCTGGTCGAAGCGGCGAGCGCACGCCAGGCATCGTTCCCAGGCCAGGTGCGATTGGTCGAACATCTGGGCCGGGAAACGGTTCTCTACCTCGACGCCTCTCCTCTTCAGGCGATCAATTCGGACAGCGGCACAGGCAATTTCACGGTCCAGCTCAACAAGGTGTCTCCAATCAGCGCCGAGGCCCGGCTCACGGCTGGCTTCGATGTCGCCGATGCCTATCTCTTCGGACCCGATGGCCGCACGCTGACGCCGCGAAAACCCGTCCCCGCAACCTGACCCCCGAATCCAAGAGTATCCTCGTATGCAGCGCAACAAGCCCGCCCCGCTTTCGGTATGGCGACCACTCAACCTCGACCGCTTCCTGCTGGGAGCGCCGCATTATCCCGAACATGTCGACGAAAGCTGCTGGCAGCGCGATGCCGAACGCATGGCTGCAGCCGGCGTCAACACGGTCCGGATGGGCGAGTTCGCCTGGCACATCTTCGAACCCTACGAAGGCAAGGTCGACTTCGGCCTGTTCGACCGCGCGATCGAGGTTCTCGCGAACGCAGGGATCGACACCATCATGTGCACGCCGACGGCCACGCCGCCGCGCTGGCTCACAGCCAACTATCCGGAGGTGCTGCGTGTCGATGTGAGCGGCCGCCCCGCTAGCCACGGATCGCGCCAACATGCCGACACCACCAGCCCGGTGTTCCGCGGCCATAGCCGGCGCATCACGCGCGCCATGGCCGAACACTACAGGGACAATCCCCGCGTCATCGGCTGGCAGACCGACAACGAGCTCAATACGACCGTTTCGGAATCGTTCGCGCCGGCGACACGGCTGGAATTCCAGAAATTCCTCCAGCACAAATACGGTGCGATCGGCGCGCTGAACTTCGCCTGGGGCGGCCATTTCTGGGCGACCGCTTACGACGATTTCTCGCAGATCGACCTGCCGCGCCCGCTGATGCCGTCCTATCCGAGCCCTGGGCATGTGCAGGACTATCACCGGTTCCTGGCCGCGGCGACGGCGGCTTTCCAGCACGACCAGGTCGAGATCCTGCGTGCCACCAATTCGGACTGGTTCATCTTTCACAATCTTGGCCAGCTCGGCGACATCGATTTCCGCGGCCAGTTCGGGCAAGACCTCGATTTCATCGGCTTCGATATCTATCCGATGCTGTACGATGAGATGAGGCGCACCGGTGGACATGCGGCCACCCAAGCACTGCATCTCGACATCTGCCGCGCATACACCGGCAATTACATCGTGCCGGAGCAGGCTTCCGGTTTCGGCAGCCAGCCGGGTTTTTCGACAATGACGCCGGAGCCGGGAGAGATGCGCCGCATGGCTATGACGTCCGTGGCGCGCGGCGCCGACGGCATCATGTTCTTCCGCTGGCGCCCTGCCCATTTCGGCGCCGAGATCTACTGGATGGGCGTCATCGACCACGACGATGTGCCGCGGCGTCGCTACGACGAGGCAAGCCGCTTCTTCCATGAGATCGCCGCCATCAAGGACCAGACCCTCGGCACCGTCGTGCGCATGGACCTCGGCATTGCCGGCGCCGATTTCGACAACCAGGAGGCGCACAAGACCTATCCTATGGGACTACCGAGCCCGCTCGAAGACGCTACGCTGCTGCATCGCTACTGCTACCAGAATGGCATTGCCTGCGGCTTCATCCACCCCGAGGACGATCTGTCACGGCTCAAGGCGCTCTATGTTCCGCATTGGGTGATGTGGAAGCAGGAATGGAATGCCCCGGTCGAGACGTTCGTCCGCAACGGCGGCACGCTGATCCTGTCGGCGTTGACCGGCACCCGAGACGAGAACAACCACATTGTTCGCGAGCAAGCACCCGGGCGCGAGCTTTCGGCGTTGAGCGGCGTCAGGGTCACCGAATTCGGCCGCCTGGTTCCGGAGGGCGGCACTGGGCTGTTCCCCTTGTTCCGGCAGGCCGCGATGGGCGCCTACGTGCCTCCGTCACCACTGCCGTCTTCGTCGGCGGAGCGCAAATATCGCTTCACCTTGGGCAACAGGCAGTTCGAGGCAGCCCACCTCTACGAGCTGCTCGAGGTCGAGCCGGACGCCGAGGTGCTGGGCACATGGTCGAACCGTTTTTGCGCCGGACAGCCGGCGATCACCTCTCGCCAACTCGGCCAGGGTCGCGTCGTCTATGTCGGCACCTATCTGACGCCCGAGCTTGCCGAAGCAATCGCCGATGTCGTGCTGGCCAAGGTCGGCGTGGTGTCCTTGCTGCCGGAACTGCCGGCCGGGGTGGAGGTGTCCATACGGGAAACCGACGACCGTCAACTGATGTTCGTTTTGAATACCAGGGATACTTCCATCACCGTCCCGAACGTACCGCTGGGCGTCGATCTCTTGACCGGCCGCCCGGTCGGCGGCGCGATTGAACTCGAAGCCTATGGCTGCGCGGTTGTTTCGCTGGCCCTATGAGAAGACGCAGACTTGCCGGAACGGCCGCGATCATTGGCCGTTCAGGTGTTGACGCCAAGCTCCACCAACCGCTCGACGCAGGACTCTTCGGCCTGGTCGAGTTCGGCGAGCGTTTCCTCGAGGTCGCGACGCTTCTGCCTGAGGTCCTCGCGCTTTTCCTCGATGCGCTTGATCATCAGCTTGAGTTGACCGACCTCGCCGGGCGGCTCCTTGTACATCTGGATGATTTCGCGGATTTCGTTGATCGAAAAACCAAGTCTCTTGCCGCGCATGATTTGCCGGATGAGGTGGCGATCGGAGGGGCGAAACAGTCGTGTGCGGCCACGCCGCACCGGCTGCACCAGTCCTTCATCCTCATAGAAGCGCAGCGTCCGCGTCGATACGTCGAACTCGCGAGTCAACTCGGTGATCGAATAATATTCCCGCATTGTCACTCCCACACGCCGGAATCCCGACCAAACCCATGCCATGCCGGAATCGACATGGCGCCCCGCGCCAGCCTCGCACGGCGTTTACGTAAAAGTCAATTGAAGGGCGCACCTCAACGCACGCCGAACCACCATGTGGCGATGCCCAGAAACGCAAAGAAGCCGACGACATCGGTAACCGTGGTGACGAAGACCGCAGAAGCGACCGCCGGATCGATCTTGAAACGGTCGAGCAGCAGCGGGATCAGGATGCCGGCGAGCGCGGCCACGAACATGTTGATGATCATCGCCGCCGCGATGATGCCGCCCAGATTGGGATCGCGGAACCAGGCTGCCGCGACGACACCGATCAGGATGGCGAAGATGATGCCGTTGATGAAGCCGACCCCCATCTCGCGGCGAATGATGCGGCTGGCGTTGTAGATGTCGAGATCCCTGGTCGCCAGCGCCCGCACGGTGACGGTCATGGTCTGCGAGCCGGCGTTGCCGCCCATGCCCGCGACGATCGGCATCAGCACCGCCAGTGCCACGATATGTTCGATCGTGCGGTCGAACAGGCTGATCACCGACGCCGCCAGGAACGCGGTCAAAAGGTTGATCAGCAACCACGGAACGCGCGAGCGCGAGGTCGAAAAGATACTGTCGGAGAGCTCTTCGTCGCCGACGCCGCCCATGCGCATCAGATCTTCCTCGGCCTCCTGCTGGATGACGTCGACGACATCGTCGATGGTCAGCACGCCGACCAGCCGCTCGTTCTCGTCGACGACGGCGGCCGACAAGAGATCGTACTGCTCGAATTCCCGCGCCGCCTCTTCCTGGTCCATGGTGGCGGGAATGGCGTGCCGCGTCTCATGCATCACCTCCTCGACCTTGACCGAGCGCTTGGTGCGCAGGATCTGGTCGAGGTCGATGGCGCCGAGCAGCTTGAAGCTCGGATCGATGACGAAGATCTGGCTGAAGCGCTCGGGCAGATTGTTGTCCTCGCGCATGTAGTCGATGGTCTGACCGATCGTCCAGAACGGCGGCACCGCGACGAACTCGGTCTGCATGCGGCGGCCGGCGGTCTCTTCCGGATAGTCGAGCGAGCGGCGCAGCCTGATCCGCTCGGTGAACGGCAGCCGCGACAGGATCTCGTCCTGGTCTTCCTGGTCGAGATCCTCGAGAATGTAGACCGCATCGTCGGAATCGAGTTCCTGCACCGCTTGGGCAATCTGCGCATTGGGCAGACTGTCGACGATCTCCATGCGGATCGCCTCGTCGACCTCGGTCAGCGCGGAGAAGTCGAAGTCGGCGCCCAACAGTTCAACCAGCGCGCGGCGCTGGTCGGGGTGCAGCGCCTCAAGCAGGTCGCCGAGTTCCGATTGGTGCAGATCGTCGACTTCACGCTTCAGCGAGAGCGTGTCGCGATCGGCGATCGCAGCACCGATCTGGGCTAGGAAGGACGAAAGAACGGCGCCGTCCTCGCCATAGATATCGGCTTGGTGTTCCTCGGCGGCCCTGGCGCCGGTCATCCGTTCGTCCTGGCCTTCCACCAGCGCCTCCCGCCATCGCAATCCCGGAAAAGGTGCAAATCAGGTCTAGAACATCGGGCCCAAAAGTGGAAACCGGTTTTGGGAGAATCCGATGTTCAATAAGGAAATGGCGTAAAGCGCGGGAATATCAAACGAAATGCGCCCTGCCCGCAGCGGGCGGAGGCTGGCACAAATCGGATTCTGGGAAGAGATACTGGTGCGGTCGAGAAGACTCGAACTTCCACGGGTTGCCCCACAGCGACCTCAACGCTGCGCGTCTACCAATTCCGCCACGACCGCACGTGGTAGAGCCGGAACCGACCGGCTCGCGGCGTGTAGCAAATCGTTTCCGGCGAAACAAGTGCGCGGCACGCAATAATGTCAGGCGATTGGCATAACGTTCCACAGGATGGCAATGCAGGGCCGAACTGGACGTTTCGCCGGATTGGCGCCATATGAGGGCAACACGAGATACGCCATGCCAGAACGCAGCCAGATCGCCACGTCGTTCCTGCCGCTCCCCGGGTCGGCACCGGTCGAATGGCGCGTCGAACCAGGCCTCACCGCCTATCCCGATGCGCTTGCCTTCATGGAGGCGCGCGCCGAGGCGGTCCGCAGCGGGGCCGCCGGCGAAATGGTCTGGCTGGTCGAACATCCGTCGCTTTACACGGCCGGCACCAGTGCCCGCGGCGAGGATCTGATAGACGCCAACCGCTTCCCGGTGTTTGAAGCAGGACGCGGCGGCGAATACACCTACCATGGACCGGGCCAGCGGGTTGCCTATGTCATGCTCGACCTGAAGCGACGACGCGAGGATGTGCGCGCTTTCGTCGCCGCGCTCGAACAGTGGATCATCGGCACGCTCGCAGCCTTCAACGTGCATGGCGAGCGCCGCGAGGACCGGGTCGGTGTCTGGGTTGTGCGTCCGGATCGCCCTTTCCTGCCGGACGGCTCGCCGGCCGAGGACAAGATCGCGGCAATAGGCATCCGGCTGCGACGCTGGGTGAGCTTTCACGGCATCGCCATCAATGTCGAACCGGATCTCGACCATTTCAGCGGCATCGTGCCCTGCGGCGTGCAGGACCATGGCGTCACCAGCCTCGTCGACCTCGGTCTTCCCCTGACAATGGCCGACCTCGATCTCGCGCTGAAATCCGCCTTCGAGGATGTCTTCGGTCCAGCCACGGCATTGCCTGTCGAAGCCGCACGCAAGGCGGGTTGATTCTTCCTGATCCGGCACGGCTCAAATTAGCTGAGCTGAGGCCCACAAGACGCCGTAGCCATGGATGGCGAACACCGCCAGCAGCGCCGCCGCCATGGCGAAGCGGTCAACGGTGCGGATCGGCTTCAGCTCGTGGCGCGGCTTGAACCCGCTGCTCATCGTCAGCAGGCTGAGAATTGAAAACACCGCTCCTGTAGCGAGCAGAAAGTTTGAGGAAAACCCGGCCTGCCAACCCACCGCCAGAAAGGCCGAGAGCAGGAAGAACGAGGCCAGCGCCAGCACGATGGGCCCCGGACAGATCTGGCGCAGCACCTGGCCGCCGTCGAACTTCCACACTGGCACAAGATTGGCGATATTGAACAGGGCGGCGAAGCCAGCCAGCGTCGCCAGCAGCCCAGCCGCCAACCGATGCCCTTCCGCGCCGGCAAAGGTGCTCGCAGCGATTGCGATCGGCACCAGGAAGGCGGAGAAGCCGGCGCCCATCAACGCCACGAAGGCGACCTCGAAACGGCTGTTATAGGGCCGCCCGCCAATGGCGATGCCACCGAGCAACGGAATGAAGATCATCCGCGCCCTGTTGTGGCCCATCAGCCGAAATGCAGCCATGTGACCGAGCTCATGCAGGGCGACCACCGATGTCAGGATCGCGGCAAGTGCCAGCCCGCCAAGATGAAGGCCGAAGAACGGCCACAGGATCAGCGCCGAAAGACCGGCGAACCCCACCTGGCTCAGCGGATGCTCGAACCACCCGCCCTTGCGATATTGCCCGGTCTTCGCCCAGCGCTGCAACTTGGAGAGTTCGCGGCGCATGGCGAAATAGCGGAACACCAGGAAGGCAACGCCGCGATAACGATCGGTCTGGCTCAGCGTCACCAGCGTGCCGTTGCCCTCGGAAACGAGTTCGGCGGTTTCGCGATAATCCCTCCAGAACGAAGCGTCGAGCGCGGTGTCCTCGATGACGCGCATCGAAAAGCGGCTTCCCTCGACGACGTCTTCAAACCGCGACTTGCGCTCGATCGGCTTGCCATCGCGGCCTTCCCAGGACAGCATGATTCGAGCCACGCCCTCGCCGTCCGGCCCTTCGGCCGAGAGTATCTCACCGGACCAGCCGGCATCGCTGCCGAGCGGCCACAGCGCCTGCCAGAGACGTTGCCGGTCCATCGCCACCAGACGAGACAGCCGGACCGTGCGCAAACCAAACGGCACGGTCATCAAGAGAAAGATCAGCCCGAGATTGCTGGCCACCAGAATGGCCGTGACGATGGGCGACACTTGGACGTTGCTCCCCTGTCTTTCAGATCACCCTATCGTCGCGGCGGCAAGAAAGGCTTAACGGGCGCAACGGTCTCGGCCGCGCAGGATCCGCGGCGGCGAATGCCGCCAAAATCACATGGCTCCGATCCAGATCGCCATGGAAACGAGGAAAGTGCTCATGCAAACCAGTGAGATGACATCCTGAACCAGATCGGTCATAACTCTCTCCTGTTGTTGATATGTTCGTATTTTGTTCTAATTTTGTTCAAATGTCAACGTGCACAATCCGGCCGCCTCCGGAATTTTCGGGAGGTCGGATCGGCAGGGTTAAGAAAAGGTTGACGGGCGTGCGACGGTGGCCCGGCGCCGACCAGGGCCCGTCGAGATTCAGGTCAGGCCGGCATTATCTGAATATCGGCATGCGCTAGAGCGGGACGACTTTGCCATCGGCCAGCGTCACCCGCCGGTCCATGCGCGACGCCAGTTCGTGATTGTGGGTGGCGATCAGCGCCGCGAGGCCCGATTGCTTGACCAGCGCCGCCAGCGCCTCGAACACATAGGAGGCAGTGACCGGGTCGAGATTGCCGGTCGGCTCATCCGCCAGCAGCACCAGCGGCGCATTGGCAACGGCGCGGGCGATGGCGACGCGCTGCTGCTCGCCGCCGGAAAGCTCGGACGGCCGGTGCGACGCGCGTTTGCCGATCTGCATGTAGTCGAGCAGCTGCGCGGCGCGCTCCGCCGCTTCCTTGCGGCTCAGCCCTTTGATGAGCTGCGGCATCATGATGTTTTCCAGCGCCGAGAATTCCGGCAGCAAATGATGGAACTGGTAGACGAACCCGACATCGTTGCGGCGGATCGCCGTGCGGTCGTCGTCGGAGAGCCGTCCGCAGGCGCGGCCGGCGAGGATGACGTCGCCGGCATCGGGGCGCTCCAGCAGGCCGGCCGTGTGCAACAGCGTCGACTTGCCGGTGCCCGACGGCGCCACCAGCGCCACCATCTCGCCGCGCTTCAGCGAGAAATCCGCGCCGTTGAGAATGGTGAGCTTGCGCGGCCCCTGGACATAGTGCCGCTCGACGCTCTTCAACTCAATAATGGCCTCGGCCATCACTCGTACCTCAAGGCTTCGACGGGATCGAGGCGCGCGGCCCGCCATGCTGGAAAAACCGTTGCCAGGAATGACAGGCCGAGCGCCATCAGGATGACATAGGTCGTCTCGCGCGGATCCATCTTCGCCGGCAGCTGGCTGAGGAAATAGAGCTCCGGGTTGAACAGCACCTTGCCGGTCATCCAGGAGAAGAACTGGCGGATGGATTCGATGTTGGTGCAGATCAGCACGCCGAGCAGCACGCCGGCGAGCGTGCCGGTCACGCCGATCGCTGCCCCGGTCATCAGGAAGATGCGCAGGATGGCGCCGCGCGACGCTCCCATGGTGCGCAGGATGGCGATGTCGTGGCCCTTGTCCTTCACCAGCATGATCAGGCCGGAAATGATGTTGAGCGCCGCCACCAGCACGATCAGCGTCAGGATCATGAACATGACATTGCGCTCGACCTGCAGGGCGGAGAAGAACGTCTCGTTGCGCTGGCGCCAGTCGACCATGTCGATCGGCCGCTGCGCTGCCGCCTCCACCTTCGGTTTCAGCGCATCGACGTCATCGGGATTGTCGACATAGATCTCGATCGTTTGCGCCCGGCCGTCCATGTTGAAATAAAGCTGCGCCTCGGAGAACGGCATGTAGACGATGGACGTGTCATATTCCGACATGCCGACTTCGAAGATCGCCGAGATCTTGTAGCCCTTCATGCGCGGCGTCGTGCCAATCGGGGTCACATCGCCGTCCGGCGAGATCAGGGTGATGGTGTCGCCGAGCGTCAAGCCGAGATTCTCGGCCATGCGCTTGCCGATGGCCACGCCCTCGCCCGTATCGAAATCGGCGATCGAGCCCTGCTTGATGTTGCCGGCAACGATGGCGATCTTGCCGAGATCCTCGCCGCGGATGCCGCGCACCAGCGCACCGGTTCCGCCGCCGACATTGCCCTGTGCCAGCACCTGGCCATCGATCAGCGGTATGGCGTATCTGACGCCTGATACACCGTTGATGCGGCCGGCGACCTGGGCATAGTCCTCAAGCGGCGAATCGAGCGGCTGCACGATGAGATGACCGTTGACGCCGAGAATGCGTGTCAGCAGCTCCGCCCTGAAGCCGTTCATCACCGCCATCACCACGATCAGCGTGGCGACCCCCAGCATGATGCCGAGGAAGGAGATCGACGCGATCACCGAGATCACCGTCTCCTTGCGCCGCGAGCGCAAATAGCGCCAGGCGACCATGCGCTCGAAGATGGAAAAGGGCCCGGCGCCCGCCGATCTTGCCGCCACCGCTTCGCTCATGCGGCGATACCGAAGCGCTTTTTCGCGTCCGCGATCGGCAGCGTCTCGCGCTCGCCGGTCCTGCGATTCTTGATCTCGATCTCGCCGGCAGCCACGCCGCGCGGTCCGACGATCACTTGCCACGGCAGGCCGATCAGGTCGGCGGTGGCGAACTTGCCGCCGGGGCGCTGGTCGGTGTCGTCATAGAGCACGTCCTTGCCGTCAGCGACGAAAGCGGCATGCAGCTCGTCGCAGACGCGGTCGCACTCGGCGTCGCCCGCCTTCATGTTGATCAGCCCGATGTCGAACGGCGCCACCGCCTCCGGCCAGATGATGCCGTTGTCGTCATGGCTCGCTTCGATGATCGCCGCGACAAGGCGCGACGGACCGATGCCGTAGGAGCCGCCGGAGACGAAATGATCCTTGCCGTCGGGGCCGGTCACCTTGGCGCCCATCGGCTTGGAATATTTGTCGCCGAAATGGAAGATGTGGCCGACCTCGATGCCTCGAGCCGAAACCTTGTCGTTCTCGCCGATCTTTTCCCAAGCCGCCTCGTCATGCATCTCGTCGGTGGCGGCGTAAGGCGTCGTCCACGTCTTGACGATGTCGCCGATCTCGGCGTCGTTGGTGAAGTCGGTCTTCTCTCCGGGCACATCGAGCGAAAGATAGTCGCGATGGCAGTAGACCTGGCTCTCGCCGGTATCGGCAAGGATGATGAATTCATGGCTGAGGTCGCCGCCGATCGGTCCGGTGTCGGCCCGCATCGGAATAGCCTGCAGGCCCATGCGCGTAAACGTCCTGAGATAGGACACGAACATCCTGTTGTAGGCCGCCTTGGCGCCCTCGAAGTCGAGGTCGAAGGAATAGGCATCCTTCATCAGGAATTCCCTGCTGCGCATGACGCCGAAGCGCGGCCGCACCTCGTCGCGGAACTTCCACTGGATGTGGTAGAGATTGAGCGGCAGGTCCTTGTAGGATTTCACATAGGCGCGGACGATCTCGGTGACCACTTCCTCATTGGTCGGGCCGTAAAGCATGTCCCGATCCTGCCGGTCCTTGATGCGCAGCATCTCCTTGCCGTAGTCGTCATAGCGGCCGCTTTCGCGCCACAGATCGGCCGACTGGATGGTCGGCATCAGGATTTCCAGCGCACCGGCGCGATTCTGCTCCTCGCGGATGATGCGGCAGACCTTGTCCAGCACCCGCTTGCCGAGCGGCAGCCACGAGAAACTGCCCTGCCCCTGCTGGCGGATCATGCCGGCGCGCAGCATCAGCCGATGCGAGACGATTTCAGCCTCGCGCGGATTTTCTTTCAGGATAGGCAGGAAATAGCGCGACAAACGCATGGACTGGTCCGTGAGTGAGGATCGCCGCGCGGGAATCGGCGCGGCACGGGCTTGCTTGCCCCGGCTTCATAGCCATTTCATGGCGGAATGGAAACCCGGACGCACCGGCCCGAAAATTGGAAATTGATTTTCAAAAATACGGCGCTGCTGCGAGTAAAACGGTTGCACTGTCCTTCGCGGATCGGGGCAAACGCGCGGCGTTCCAAGGCGCCGTGATTGCCCCGCGCGCCTTGCAGGTCGTTTCCCAAGCAACGCCTGCCGCACTATTGTGCAGTGCAGCACGAGAATGCCCGTTTCAAGGCAAAATTCTTCGTGACATTTTCATTCGCGTTAGGCTAATGTGCCCTCATAACCGAGAGGGTAGAAAAAAATCTGCTCTCCTACGCGGTCAAAGTCTTGGGAGGATGCGATCTAGGCGCGGTTACTCGCTGCCACCGGAAACCGGAAACAGATCGGACGCGTTTAAATTGCAAGGCCTTGTGCCTTGCATTTTTTTTGTGCAATCACCCGCTTAGCGCAACGAGTTGCCAAACTACCTTACCTTGCGGCAGCACTCGTGCAGCCGCGAACGGCACGGCATTCCTGTTCGGAACGCGCAGCATTCCGGCTGGTAAAAACGCCCTTGCGGGGCGGTTTATTTGGTTGGGGTTTGGTTGAATTCCGGCACGATGTGCGGGATGTCGTTGAGGCTATATCCCAACCCATGCGTCAGGCCATAAAAAATGCCCATGAGGACGGCCGTGGCGAGGGTGGTGCGGATCACGGCGCGCAGCATATGGGGACCGCGCGGCGCGCTCGGAACCGTGCCCAGCGTCACATCATGATCGTCATCCTGCGTCTTCACACTGAACGGCAGCACGGCAAACAGCACCACCCACCAGGTCGCGAAAAACAGGGCGGTGAACGAAACCCAGCTCATGATTGCTCCAGTTCGATCAGCGTGCCGAAGAAATCCTTCGGATGCAGGAACAGCACCGGCTTGCCGTGCGCGCCGATTTTCGGGTTGCCGTCGCCGAGCACACGGGCGCCGGCAGCCTTGAGACGGTCACGCGCGGCCAGGATGTCGTCGACCTCGTAGCAAAGATGATGCATGCCGCCGGAAGGGTTCTTCTCCAGGAAGGCAGCGATCGGCGACCCCTCGCCCAACGGCTCCAGAAGCTCGATCTTGGTGTTGTCGACATTGACGAACACCACCGTGACGCCATGCTCCGGCAGCGCCTGCGGCTCCGTCACTTCAGCGCCAAGCGTGTTGCGATAGGCGGCGACGGCAGCAGCCAGATCCGGCACGGCAAGCGCGACATGGTTCAGGCGTTCGAGCATAGGGTGCTCCGAAAAATCGGGGAATAGGGGAGTAAGGCAGTATGGGAGTAGGGGAACCAAGTTGGGCGCAAAGCGAATTGCCCTTCCCCTACTGCCCTACCCCCATACTGCCCTACTCCCTTCGTCACCTTGTGACGAATACAGTCACCAGCGGTTTCTTGCCCCAGGCTTCGTTGGCTGCGCCGCGCACGGCGCGCCGGACCGCTTCCTGCACAAGGTCGAGGTCTTTTCGGCGCTGACGGGGGATCGAGTCCACAGCGCCGATTGCCGCATCGATCATCAGGTCCTCCAGCGTCTCGCCACGGCCGTCGGCCTCGGCGACGCCGATGGCGACCAGGTCGGGATCGCCGGCAAGCTCATATTTGTCGTCGAGCACGACATTGACCGCGACATGGCCGGCAAAGGATAGCTTGCGCCGGTCGCGGATGCCCATCGCCTGATCGGTGCCGATCAGTCTGCCATCCTTGTAGATGCGGCCGAACGGCACCTGGTCGATGATGGTGGCAGGGCCAGGAGCAAGCCTGAGCATGTCGCCGTCGCGTACCTGCGCCACCTGACCGATGCCCGAAGTCGACATCAGCGATCCCTGCCCCACCAGATGCGCCGCTTCGCCATGCACGGGAACGCCGATCTGCGGTCGAACCCATTCGTACATCTTGCGCAATTCGCTGCGCCGCGGATGGCCGGAGACATGCACCAGCGCATCGCCGTCCTCGATGATCTTGATGCCGAGGTCGATGAGGCGGTTCTTGATCTCGAGGATCGCCTTCTCGTTGCCTGGAATGGTGCGCGAGGAAAACACCACCGTGTCGCCGGCCGTAAATGATACCGATTTCATCTCGTCGCGCGACAGCTTGGCCAATGCGGCAAGTGGCTCGCCCTGGCTGCCGGTGCAGATGATGACGAGGTTTTCGCGCGGGATGAAACCAAAATCCTCCTCGGCGATGAACTCCGGCAGCCCGTCCATATAGCCGAGTTCGCCGGCGACATCGATCACCCGCTTCAGCGAGCGGCCGAGCACCAGGCACTGGCGGCCGGCATCGCGCGCCGCCCTGGCGATGGAGACGATGCGGCCGACATTGGAGGAAAATGTGGTGACGGCAACACGGCCCTTGGCAGACTGGATGACGCCTTTCAGTCCTTCGCCGACCGCGACCTCCGACGGCGACTCGCCTTCCCGCAGCGCGTTGGTCGAATCGCAGATCAGCGCCAGAACGCCCTTGTCGCCATAGGCGCGGAAACGCGCCTCGTCGGTCTTCGGCCCGATCGTCGGCTCCGGATCGATCTTCCAGTCACCGGTGTGGATGACTGTGCCGGCCGGCGAGGTGATCGCCAACGACATCGGCTCGGGAATGGAGTGCGCGACCGGAATCGCCTCGATCTCGAACGGACCGACGGTGAATTTCTCACCCGCCTTGTAGATCGTCACCGGTATTTTCGGAGCGCCCTGCTCGCCTTGCCGCTTGGCTTCGAGCAAGCCGGCGCTGAACGGCGTCATCCAGACCGGCGCCTTCAGCTTCGGCCAGGTGTCGAGCAGCGCGCCATAATGGTCTTCATGCGCATGGGTGATGACGATGCCGCGCAGATTGGCGAGGTTCTCCTCGATAAAGCGCGTATCTGGCAGCACGAGGTCGACCCCGGGGAGGGTGGCATCGGGGAAGGTCACACCGACATCGATAACGATCCACTCGCGCGCGCTCGGCGGACCGTAGCCGTAAAGAGCGAAGTTCATGCCGATCTCGCCAACGCCGCCGAGCGGCACGAAGACAAGGTCGGCGTTTTCCGCTTTCGCCATGATTTTTCCCTTCCTGGTCCTCAGACCAAGTCCATAAAGCAATTCCAGGAAAAGTGTCTAACGATTTTCCCACAGGAATTGCATGAAAACAAACACTTAGAGCCGCTAGCGAACGGCCCTAGACGCGGGCAGACGCGACCGCGCCGAAATGCACGTCGCCGGCGGCGATCGTCAGAACAGAACCTTCATCGTCGCGGATCACGAAACGGCAGTCCTCGTCAATGGTTTCAAAGATCCCACGCACGACGTTACCGTCAATTCTGACAGCAACCTGCCCACCGAGCCCCGCCGCGCGAGCTAACCAGCGTCGCCTGACGGCGGCAAGTCCGCGCCCCTCGTCCCACAACCGGGCATTCTCGCTCCAGGCATCCGACAGCGCCAGGAACAGTGTTTCCGCATCGCATGTCGCGCCCAGCGCGCGCAATGATGTTGCCGGATAGGGCAAATCCTCAGGGTATGCCACCACATTCACGCCGATGCCGACCGCCACCGCGAAACGGCCGCCTTCCAGGATCGCCGATTCCAGCAGGATGCCAGCCAGCTTGGCGCCCGAGGCAAGCACGTCATTCGGCCATTTCAGCTCGAAACGGTTCTTTCCCTCACTGCCGCCATCGAGGCCGACGGCGATCCGGCCCTTCGGCACCACGGCGTCGAGCGCATCGGCCAGCGCCAGCCCGGCGACGAAACCCAGCGTCGCGGCAAGGCGAAGCTCGGCCTTGGTGATGACGAGCAGCGTCGCAGCCAGGTTGCCTTCGGGCGTTGCCCAGACGCGGCCACGGCGCCCGCGCCCGCTTTCCTGTTTCTTGGAAACAACCCACAGCCTGCCTGGATCGCCGGCCCTTGCGTGGTCCAGTGCCAGCGCATTGGTGGAGCCGACGCTGTCATGCGCCTCGAGCCGGAACCCTTCCGACGCCGAGGTTGGAGCCAGCCGAAACGCCATGCCGTCTAGAAAAACGTCTTGGCGGCGGCTTCGGCATAGGTGCCGATCGGTCCGCCGATCAGCACATAGAACAGCACGAAGGCGCCGGAGACGCCGAGAACGACACGCAATTCGCTCGCCATCGGCACGAAGCCGCCGACCGGTTCGTCGAACCACATGATCTTGATGATGCGCAGATAATAATAGGCGCCCACGACAGAGGCCAGCACACCGATGATCGCCAGCGCGTAGAGATTGGCATTGATGGCGGCGAGGAAGACGTACCATTTCCCCCAGAAGCCGGCGAGCGGCGGGATGCCGGCCAGCGAGAACATCAGGATGGTCAGGATCGTCGCCATGATCGGATTGGTCGACGACAGGCCGGCCAGATCGCTGATCTGCTCGACATTGCCTTCCTTGCGCCGCATGGCGAGAATGAAGGCGAAGGTGCCGAGCGTCATCACCAGATAGATCAGCATATAGATGGCCACGCCGCGCACGCCGGCCTGGCTGTTGGCGGCAAGGCCGACCAGTGCGTAGCCCATATGGCCGATCGAGGAATAAGCCATCAGCCGCTTGATGTTGGTCTGGCCGATCGCGGCGAAAGCGCCGAGCGCCATCGACGCGATCGAAATGAAGACGATGATCTGCTGCCAGTCGGCGGCGATCGGCTTGAACGCGCCCATGGTGACGCGCACGATCAGCGCCATCGCCGCCATCTTCGGTGCCGCCGCCAGGAAGGCCGTCACCGGCGTCGGCGCGCCCTCATAGACGTCGGGCGTCCACATGTGGAAGGGCACCGCCGAGATCTTGAAGGCAAGGCCGGCCAGCACGAAGACGAGACCGAAGACGAGGCCAAGCTGGCGCTCGCCGCTGCCCAGTGCCGTTGCGATCTCCTGGAAGCCGGTGTTGCCGGTGTAGCCGTAAACCAGGCTGATGCCGTAGAGCAGCATGCCCGACGACAGCGCGCCGAGGACGAAATATTTGAGGCCGGCCTCGGTCGAGCGCAGATTGTCACGATTGATCGCGCACAGCACATAGATCGCCAACGACTGCAGTTCGAGGCCGAGATAGAGGCCGATCATGCCGTTGGCGGAGATCATCAGCATCATGCCGAGCGTGCAGAGAAGGATCAGCACCGGATATTCGAACTTGTCGAACCGTTCCGCCTTGGCAAAGCGCATCGACATAACCAGCGTCACCGCCGAGCCGACCAGCGCCAGCACTTTCATGAAATGGGCGAAGGTATCCTGGATGAAGGCATTGCCGTAGGCGCTGCCCTGCCCGGTTTGGAAGATCAGCCAGGCTCCGGCGATCACCAGCACGGCGACGGCAATGCCAGTCACCGTGTTGGCGGTGTTGGCGCGCGAATAGGCCCCGACCATCAGCAGCGCCAGGGCGCCGACGGCAAGGATCAACTCTGGCGTCGAGAGCGACAGGCTGGAGAGAAGGTCCGGCGTCATGTTTCGCAAAACCTCTGGTCAGTTCGCCGCCGCGGTCTGCGCGGCGCCGATGGATGCAGTGACATTGGTGACGAGCGACTTGACCGATTCGGCCGTCGCGTCGAAGACGGGGGCGGGATAGACGCCGAAGAAGATGACCAGCATGACCAGCGGGTAGATGATCAGCTTCTCGCGCGGCGACAGATCCAGCAGGTTTTTCAGGCTGTCCTTGGTCAGCGCGCCGAAGATTACCCGGCGATAGAGCCAGAGCGCGTAGGCGGCCGACAGGATGACGCCGGTGGCGGCGAAGAACGCCACCCAGGTGTTGACCCGGAACACGCCGAGCATGGTCAGGAACTCGCCGACGAAGCCGCTGGTGCCGGGCAGGCCGACATTGGCCATGGTGAAGATCATGAACACGGCGGCGTATTTCGGCATGTTGTTGACCAGGCCGCCATAGGCGTCGATCTCGCGCGTGTGCATGCGGTCGTAGATAACGCCGACGCACAGGAACAGCGCGCCGGAGACGAGGCCGTGGCTGAGCATCTGGAAGATGGCACCCTGCACGCCTTCCTGGTTCATGGCGAAGATGCCCATGGTGACGAAGCCCATATGGGCGACCGACGAATAGGCGATCAGCTTCTTCATGTCCTCCTGCATCAGCGCCACCAGCGAAGTGTAGATGATGGCGACGACGGAGAGCACGAAGACCAGCGGCGCGAACATCTCGGACGCCAGCGGGAACATCGGCAAGGAGAAACGCAGGAACCCGTAACCGCCCATCTTCAAGAGGATAGCGGCCAGGATGACCGACCCCGCCGTCGGCGCCTCGACGTGCGCGTCCGGCAGCCAGGTATGCACCGGCCACATCGGCATCTTCACCGCGAAAGAGGCAAAGAAGGCGAGCCATAGCCATGTCTGCATGTTGGCCGGGAAATTGTGCGTCAACAGAGTGGGGATGTCGGTCGTGCCGGACTGGTAGAACATCGCCATGATGGCGAGCAGCATCAGCACCGAGCCGGCCAGCGTGTAGAGGAAGAACTTGAACGAGGCGTAGACGCGCCGCTTGCCGCCCCAGACGCCGATGATGATGAACATCGGGATCAGGCCGGCTTCGAAGAAGACGTAGAACAGCACGATATCGAGCGCGCAGAACACGCCGATCATCAGCGTTTCGAGCAGCAGGAAGGCGATCATGTAGGCTTTGACGCGCTTCTCGATCGATTCCCACGACGCCAGGATGCAGAGCGGCATCAGGAAGGTCGTCAGGATGACGAACAGCATCGAGATGCCGTCGACGCCCATATGGTAGGAAATGCCGGAGTCGAGCCAGGCGGCTTTCTCGACGAACTGGAAGCCGGACTGCGAATTGTCGAAACCGGTCCAGATCAACAGCGAGATGACGAACGTGAACGTCGTCGTCAACAGAGCGATCGCGCGGATGTTGCGGCGCGCGTTTTCACTGTCATCGTTGATGAACAGGATGAGCAGCACACCAACCAGCGGCAGGAAGGTGACCAGCGAGAGGATTGGCCAGGCGGTCATCAGAGCATCATCCAGGTGACGAGTGCGGCAACGCCGATCAGCATGGCGAAGGCATAGTGGTAGAGATAGCCGGTCTGCAGCTTGACCACGCGGTTGGTGACATCGACGACCCGCGCCGAGATGCCATCCGGGCCGAGGCCGTCAATGACGGCGCCGTCGCCGGTCTTCCACAGGAAATGGCCGAGGCGCTTGGCGGGCCGCACGAACAGGAAGTCGTAGAGTTCGTCGAAATACCATTTGTTGAGCAGGAAGGCATAGAGCCCGCGATGGTGTGCAACCAGATTGACGGGCATTTCCGGCGAGCGGATGTAGAACTTCCAGGCCACCGCGAAACCGATCAGCATGGCGATGAACGGCGACAGTTCGACCCACAGCGGCAATTCGTGGATCTCGTGCAGGATGCGATTTTCCGGCAGCGTGAACAGCGACGCCTTCCAGAACTCGGCATAGCCTTCACCGATGAAGGCGCCGTGGAAGATAATGCCGGCAAACAGCGCGCCCGCGGCCAGGATGAACAGCGGCACCAGCATAACCGGCGGCGATTCGTGGACGTGGTGCATCACCTCATGGCTCGCCCGCGGCTGGCCGTGGAACGTCATGAAGATCAGCCGCCAGGAGTAGAAGGAGGTAAAGCAGGCGGCGATGACCAGAAGGATGAAGGCCATGCCGGCAACCGGATTGTGGCTGGCAAAGGCGCTCTCGATGATAGCGTCCTTGGAGAAGAAGCCGGCGGTGCCGATGACCGTCACCGGGATGCCGACGCCGGTCAGCGCCAGCGTGCCGATCACCATCATCCAGTAGGTGGTCGGGATCAGGGTCCTGAGGCCGCCCATCTTGCGCATGTCCTGCTCGTCGGAGACGGCATGGATCACCGAGCCCGAGCCGAGGAACAGCAGCGCCTTGAAGAAAGCGTGGGTGAACAGGTGGAAGATCGCCGCGCCATAGGCGCCGACGCCGAGCGCCACGAACATATAGCCGAGCTGCGAACAGGTCGAATAGGCGATGACGCGCTTGATGTCGTTCTGGACGAGGCCGACCGTCGCCGCGAAAAAGGCGGTGAAGGCGCCGATGAAGGTGACCACCATAAGTGCCGAATGCGACAGTTCGAACAGCGGCGACAGACGCGCCAGCATGAACACGCCGGCCGTCACCATCGTGGCGGCATGGATCAGTGCGGAAACCGGCGTCGGGCCTTCCATGGCGTCCGGCAGCCAGGTGTGCAGCGGCACCTGCGCCGACTTGCCCATGGCACCCATGAACAAGAGCAGGCAGACGATCGTCATGGCCGCCTGCTTGTCCAGCGCATAGCCAAGGAAGGTCAGCACGGCGGCGCCCTCTGGCGCGCCTTCGGCCGGAACGAACGTCGCCGCATTGGCGAAGATAGTGCCGAGATTGACCGAGCCGAACAGCACGAACAAGCCGAAGATGCCAAGCGCGAAGCCGAAATCGCCGACGCGGTTGACCACGAAGGCCTTGATCGCCGCGGCATTGGCCGACGGCTTCTTGTACCAGAAGCCGATCAGCAGGTAGGAGGCGAGGCCGACCCCTTCCCAGCCGAAGAACATCTGCACCAGATTGTCCGCCGTCACCAGCATCAGCATGGCGAAGGTGAACAGCGACAGATAGGCGAAGAAGCGCGGGCGGTTCGGATCGTGGTGCATGTAGCCGATCGAATAGATGTGGACCAGCGCCGACACGGTGTTGACCACCACCAGCATCACCACCGTCAGCGTGTCGATGCGCAGCGCCCAGGACGCTTCCAGTCCGCCCGACTGGATCCAGCGCAGCACCGGCACGGTGAACACCTCGCCATGGCCGAAACCGACGGTGAAGAACGCGATCCAGGACAGCACGGCCGCGATCACCAGGAAGCCGGAGGTGATGTATTCGGACGCCTTGGCGCCGAGCGACGTGCCGAACAGGCCGACGATCAGGAAGCCGAGCAGCGGAAGGAAGACGATGGCCTGATACATGGTGGTTCCGTCAACCCTTCATCATGTTCACGTCTTCGACCGCGATCGAGCCGCGGTTGCGGAAGAAGACGACGAGAATGGCAAGTCCGATGGCGGCCTCGGCCGCCGCGACCGTCAGCACGAACAGCGCGAAAACCTGGCCGACCAGGTCGCCAAGTGCGGCCGAAAAGGCGACGAAATTGATGTTGACCGCGAGCAGGATCAGCTCGACCGACATCAGGATGACGATGACGTTCTTGCGGTTCAGGAAGATGCCGAACACGCCGAGCGTGAACAGGATCGCCGATACGGTCAGGTAATGCGCGATGCCGACAACCATCTCAGAGTCCCTCGCCTGTCTTGACCTTGCGGATTTCCATGCCCGTCGCCGGCGTGCGGCCGACCTGGGCCGCGATCGACTGCCGCTTGATCCCCGGTTTGTGGCGCAGCGTCAGTACGATGGCCCCGATCATGGCGACAAGCAGGATGAGGCCCGAAATCTGGAAGTAGTAGAGGTAGTCCGTATAGAGGATGTCGCCGAGTGCGGCCGTATTTGTCCGCGCCGCGAGATCCGGGATGGGTTTCGAGACCGTAGAGGCGAGCTGCGGCGCGAATGTATAGCCGCCGAGCACGACGATCAGCTCCGCCGCCAGGATCAGCCCGACCATGGCGCCGATCGGCGCATACTGCAGGGCACCTTCCTTCATCTCGGCGAAATCGACGTCGAGCATCATGACCACGAACAGGAACAGCACCATGACCGCGCCGACATAGACGACGAGCAGGATCATCGCCAGGAACTCGGCCCCGGTCAGCATGAACAGGCCGGCGGCGTTGAAGAAGGTCAGGATCAGGAACAGCACCGAATGCACGGGGTTGCGCGACGAAATGACCATGAACGCCGACGCCACCGCGACAAAGGCGAAGAGGTAGAAAAAGGCCGCCTCTAGTCCACTCAGCATTGGGGTTCCCCCAGGTTCCTGTCCGAACAGGACGCTCGTCCTGTTTCGATTTTTGCCACCGCCTCCGGTCGGCAAGTTGCGTGTTCCTAGCCCATGTTCCGATCGGGTTGAAAGACCCGATCGAAAGAAACATGCGCCACTCAGAATTCCTGAGGATGATCAGGTCCGAAAAGGCTGCAACTTTTCGGGATCATCCTCTGGCCGAGGCCTCTCGCCCCGTCCATGCGTCAAATATCAGCGGTACGGCGAGTCCAGCGAGATGTTGCGCGCCAGTTCGCGCTCCCAACGGTCGCCATTCGCCAACAGCCTGTCCTTGTCGTAGTAGAGTTCCTCGCGCGTCTCCGTCGCGAATTCGAAATTCGGCCCCTCGACGATGGCATCGACCGGGCAGGCTTCCTGGCAGAAGCCGCAATAGATGCACTTCACCATGTCGATGTCGTAACGCACCGTGCGGCGCGTGCCGTCATTGCGGCGCGGCCCGGCCTCGATGGTGATCGCCTGAGCCGGGCAGATGGCCTCGCACAATTTGCAGGCAATGCAGCGTTCCTCGCCATTGGGATAGCGGCGCAACGCGTGCTCGCCCCGGAAGCGCGGGCTGGTGGGCCCCTTCTCGTGCGGATAGTTGATCGTCTCCTTCGGCGCGAAGAACTGGCGCATCGACAGGAAGAAGGCGCTGACGAAATCCTGCAGCAGCAGCGATTTTGCGGCTTGGGAAAGAGCGGACATCACGCAAACCCCGTGATCTTGAGGACGGCGGCGGTGGCGACCACCATGAACAGCGAGATAGGCAGGAACACCTTCCAGCCAAGCCGCATCAGCTGGTCGTAGCGATAGCGCGGCACGAAGGCCTTCACCATGGAAATGCCGAAGAACACGAAGCAGACCTTCAGCACGAACCAGATGACGCCCGGCACCCAGGTGAACGGCGCGAAATCGAAGGGCGGCAGCCAGCCGCCGAGGAACAGGATGGTGGCCAGCGCGCACATCAGTACGATGGCGACATACTCGCCGAGGAAGAACAGCAGGAACGGCGTCGACGAGTACTCGACCATGTGCCCGGCGACCAGTTCCGATTCGGCTTCCACCAGGTCGAAAGGCGGACGGTTCGTCTCGGCCAGTGCCGAGATAAAGAAGATGATGAACATGGGGAACAGTGCCAGCCAGTTCCAATCGAGGAAGGTGTTGGGCAGGCCAAGCCGCGTACCAAGCCCGTCATGCTGCGACAGCACGATTTCGGACAGGTTGAGCGAGCCGGCAGTGAGCAGCACGGTGACGATGACGAAGCCGATCGAGACTTCGTAGGACACCATCTGCGCGGCCGAACGCAGCGCGCCGAGGAACGGATATTTCGAGTTGGACGCCCAGCCGCCCATGATCACGCCATAGACCTCGAGCGAAGAGATGGCGAAGACGTAGAGGATGCCGACATTGACGTTGGCGATCGCCCAGCCCTGGCTGACCGGGATGACCGCCCAGGCCGAGATCGCCAGCACGGCCGAGACCAGCGGCGCCAGCAGGAAGACGCCCTTGTTGGCGCCGGACGGGATCACCGGTTCCTTGAAGACGAACTTTAGCAGATCGGCGAATGCCTGCAGCGTGCCCCAGGGGCCGACGACGTTCGGGCCGCGGCGCAATTGCACCGCCGCCCAGATCTTGCGATCGGCGTAGAGGATGTAGGCGACGAAGATCAAAAGCACGACGATCAGCACGACCGACTTCAACAGGATCAGCAGCGCCGGCAGCACGTAGAAGGAGAAGAAAGTGTCCATGCTTATTCCGCCGCCTGCTTGAAGCCGCTCTTGGCCAGCGCCGAGCATTCCGCCATCACGGCCGATGCCCGCGCGATCGGGTTGGTCAGGTAGAAATCCTTGACCGGCGAGGTGAAGGTGCCCTTGTTCAGGCGCCCGCCGAGCTTGGCCACTTTGGCGATGTCCTCGGCATTGCCGGCCGCGACCTGATCGATGCGGGCCAGGTGCGGGTATTCGCCGTAGAGCTTGGCGCGCAATTGCGGCAGCGAATCGAACGACAGTTTCTTGCCCAGCACATCCGACAGGGCCCGCAGGATCGCCCAGTCCTCGCGCGCTTCGCCCGGTGCGAAGCCGGCGCGGTTGGTCTGCTGTACGCGGCCCTCGGTGTTGACATAGGTGGCCGACTTTTCGGTATAGGCGGCAGCCGGCAGGATGACATTGGCGCGGTGTGCGCCCTGGTCGCCATGCGTGCCGATATAGACGACGAAGGCGCCGCCGGTCTTGGCCATGTCGATCTCGTCGGCGCCGAGCAGGAACAGCAGCTCCATGTCGCCCAGCATGCCGGCAACATTCTTGCCGCCCTCGCCCGGCACGAAGCCGAGATCGAGGCCGCCGACACGTCCGGCCGCGTTGTGCAATACGGCAAAGCCGTTCCAGTCCGTGCGAGCAGCGTTCACTGCGGTGGCCAGTTTTGCCGCCTGGCCAAGCACGGCCGCGCCGTCGGCGCGCGCCAGCGCGCCTTGGCCGACGATAACAAGCGGATGTGTCGCCTTCTTCAGCACCTGGAAGAACTTGCCGTTGCCGTCCGCCAAATCCTTCAGCGAATCCGGGCCGGCGCCCAGCTGTTCGTAGTCATAGCGCGTGTCGCCGACATCGCCGACGACACCGACCGGCAAATTGCCGATCCGCCAGCGCTTGCGGATGCGGGCGTTGAGCACCGAGGCTTCGTAGCGCGGGTTGGCGCCGATGATCAGCACCGCATCGGCCTGCTCGATGCCTTCGATGGTCGGGTTGAAGATATAGCTCGCACGGCCAAGCGCCGGATCGAGGGCGGCACCGTCCTGGCGGCAATCGATATTTCTTGAACCGAGCGAGGCCATCAGCAGCTTCAGCGCGTAGATTTCCTCGACTGCGGCCAGATCGCCTGAAATGGCGCCGATCTTCTCGGGAGCGGTCTTCGACACCTCGTCCTTGATAGCGGCGAACGCCTCGGCCCAGCTTGCCGGAACCAGCTTGCCATCCTTGCGCACATAGGGGCGGTCGAGGCGCTGCGTGCGCAGGCCGTCCCAGATGAAGCGGGTCTTGTCGGAAATCCACTCCTCGTTCACCGCTTCGTTGACGCGCGGCAGGATGCGCATCACTTCGCGGCCCCGGCTGTCGACGCGGATCGCCGAGCCGACCGCGTCCATCACGTCGATGGATTCGGTCTTGGTCAGCTCCCACGGCCGCGCCTGGAAGGCGAAGGGTTTTGAGGTCAGCGCGCCAACCGGACACAGGTCGATGACATTGCCCTGCAGCTCCGAGGTCATCGCGCTTTCGAGATAGGTGGTGATCTCGGCGTCCTCGCCACGGCCGATCAGGCCGAGTTCGGAGATGCCGGCGACTTCCGTGGTGAAGCGGACGCAGCGCGTGCAATGGATGCAGCGGTTCATCACCGTCTTGACCAGAGGCCCGATATACTTGTCTTCGACCGCGCGCTTGTTTTCATGATAGCGCGAGGAATCGACGCCGAAGGCCATCGCCTGGTCCTGCAGGTCGCATTCGCCGCCCTGGTCGCAGATCGGGCAATCCAGAGGATGGTTGATCAGCAGGAACTCCATCACGCCTTCCCTGGCCTTCTTGACCATCGGCGTGTTGGTGAAGATTTCCGGCGCCTCGCCATTCGGGCCGGGGCGCAGGTCGCGCACGCCCATGGCACAGGAAGCCTGCGGCTTGGGCGGTCCGCCCTTCACCTCGATCAGGCACATCCGGCAATTGCCGGCGATCGACAGCCGCTCATGGAAGCAGAAGCGCGGCACTTCCGCGCCAGCGTCTTCCGCCGCCTGCAGCAGCGTGTAGTGGTCGGGTACAGTGATCTCTTTCCCGTCGACCTTGAGCTTTGCCATTCGCCTCAAACCCCTGCGGAGTTCCCGCAATCTCTTTTTCCGGGCATGGTCGAAACCACACCGGGCATTTCATTCACTTCGTGACGGCTAGCGCCGCCGCTTGGGCCGTCCAGTCGTCGCGGCTGATACGGCCGCCGAGCGACAGATAGTCCTCGACCCAGGCAACCTCTTGCGGTGTCCATGCCGCGATCTGGGCATAGGTCCAGATGCCCAGGCCGTTGAGAACCTTTTCCAGCTTGGGACCGATACCCGATATGGCCTTGAGATCCGCCGGTTCTGCCGGCTTTTCCATCGCCTTGGGCTGTCTGAAATCCTCTGGCATCAGCACATCGGCGGCGTCGCCGGCCGCCGGAACGGCATTCGCCGCCGGCACTGCAGCGGCTGCTTCCTTCGCGGCAATGTCCGTGACTTCTTGGGCAAAGGACTGCGCCTCGGCAATCATGGTTTTCGCCGTCGCGCGCGCCTTGGTGGAGGACGGGCTCGGATCGTCGAACTGCGCGACGCGCGCCTCGAAATCATCGACGATCGGCTGCAATAGCCGTTGCGAGGCTTCAGCCGCCCCCGAAAGCGCGCCCAGCCAGACGCCGAATGCGTGATTGGCGAACCCGAGGCCAAGCGCCGACATCGCCGCCGCACCCGCCACGGGATGCACGAGAAGATTGACGGCACTGGCCATCTCCTTCGGCATCATCCTGGTCAGGTCCTGGTTCATTTTCTCGAGCTGGTCCAAATTGGGCATCAGTGGATTGGGTGTCGAATACGGCGCCATATATTCTCCTGGTCGTTTCTTCGTTCGCCCGCCCCGGTTGTCTCAAATCGGGCACTTGCCCGTATCTCAAATCGGGCACTTGCCCGTATTTCGCTTCGGGCTCTCGCCCGCATTCAAAAAATTCTTCTATTCCGCCGCCACCATCACCGGCTCGGCCCGGTGCGCGTTGCGCGAAAACTCGTCGATGCGCCGCTCCACCTCGCCGCGGAAATGCCGCATCAGGCCCTGGATCGGCCATGCCGCCGCATCGCCCAGCGCGCAGATCGTGTGACCCTCGACCTGCTTGGTGACGTCGAGCAGCATGTCGATCTCGCGCTTCTGCGCCTCGCCGCGCACCAGCCGCTCCATCACCCGCCACATCCAGCCGGTGCCTTCGCGGCACGGCGTGCACTGGCCGCAGCTCTCGTGCTTGTAGAAGTAGGAAAGCCGAGCGATCGCCTTCACGATATCGGTCGACTTGTCCATGACGATGACAGCCGCCGTACCGAGGCCGGACTTGAGGTCGCGCAATGCGTCGAAATCCATCGGCGTATCGATGATCTGCTCGGCCGGCACCAGGGGCACCGATGCACCGCCGGGGATGACCGCCAAAAGATTGTCCCAGCCGCCGCGAATGCCGCCGCAATGCGTCTCGATCAGCTCGCGGAACGGGATCGACATCGCCTCTTCGACCGTGCACGGATTGTTGACGTGGCCGGAGATGCAGAACAGCTTGGTGCCGACATTGTTGGGCCGGCCGATGGACGAGAACCAGGCAGCACCGCGGCGCAGAATGGTTGGCGCCACGGCGATCGATTCGACATTGTTGACCGTGGTCGGACAACCATAAAGGCCGACATTGGCCGGAAATGGCGGCTTCAGCCTGGGCTGGCCCTTCTTGCCTTCGAGGCTTTCGAGGAGTGCTGTCTCCTCGCCGCAGATATAGGCGCCGGCGCCGTGGTGCATGTAGATTTCGAAATCATAGCCGGAGGTGTTGTTCTTGCCGATCAGCTTGGCCTCATAGGCCTCGTCGATCGCCCGCTGCAGCGCCTCGCGCTCACGGACGAACTCGCCGCGCACATAGATGTAGGCTGCAATCGCACCCATCGCGAAACCGGCAAGCAGCGCCCCCTCGACCAGCGTGTGCGGGTCATTGCGCAGGATGTCGCGATCCTTGCAGGTGCCTGGCTCGGATTCGTCGGCATTGATGACGAGGTAGCTCGGCCGGCCGTCGCTCTGCTTGGGCATGAACGACCATTTGAGGCCCGTCGGAAAGCCTGCGCCGCCGCGGCCGCGCAGGCCCGACGCCTTCATCTCGTTGACGATCCAGTCGCGTCCCTTCGCGACGATGCCCGGCGTGTTGTCCCAGGCACCGCGCGCCTGCGCGCCGGCCAGCGACTTGTCGAACAGGCCGTAGATGTTGGTGAAGATGCGATCTTTGTCCTGAAGCATTTTTCGTCCCTCAGACCGGCTTCTTGCCGAAGACGCGGATGTATTCGGCGACGCCGCCCTTGGCGAGCGCCTTGGCCTGCTTGACCCAGTCGTCACGCTCGATGCGGCCTTGGAAGGAGAGATAGCCGTCCACCCACTCACGCTCGACCTTCTTCCACGATGCGATCTGCGCGAAAGTGAAAATGCCAAGGGAATGCAGGATGCCTTCGATCTTCGGGCCGACGCCGGAGATCAGCTTGAGGTCGTCGACCAGCGCCGGCCTGTCGATGCCGGCTGGACGGTTCTTGTCCTCCAGCGACGGCTTGGAAGGCTTGGCGGCTTTCGCCGCCGGCACTTTGACTTCCGGTGCTTTGAAGGCGGTCGCCGGCTCGGCTTTGTTCTTCGGGCCGCTGCGCTGCTTGGAAACCTGCTCGACCTCGGGGTCCGCCTTGTTGGCATTGGCGGCCGAATGCAACGGTGCCGAAACGCTCGCCGCCTTTTCAACGGCCGGCGCCACTTTGACCGGCGAAGGCGATTTCAGCGCCGGGCTGGTTTCCGGCGCATCGGTTTTCGGCTTGCTGGCCTTCGACGGCGCAACCGGAGCGTCAGCTGCTACTGGCGCGACCGTGGCGATGATCGCATCAGGCGCCGCCTTGGCGGCCTTGGCCGCCTCCCTGGCCTCCCTATCGCGGGTCGACTTGAGAATCGCCTTTTCGCTCTTCAGGCTGGTGAGGCCGGAGGCCGGCTCCGAGCCCGTGCGGCCGTTCTGCGGCCCCGGCGTTACCGAGGCGCCCTTGCCCGCATCATAGAGGTCGATGATCTCGGCCAGCCGTTCGGGGGTGAGGTCTTCGAAAGTATCCTTGAACACCATGACCATCGGCGCGTTGACGCAGGCGCCGAGGCATTCGACCTCTTCCCACGACAAGGTGCCCTTGTCGTTGGTGTGGAACTGGTCGTGATGGATCTTTGACCGGCAGACATCCATCAGCGCTTCCGAGCCGCGCAACATGCAGGGCGTGGTGCCGCAGACCTGGATATGCGCGCGCGTGCCGACCGGGTTCAACTGATATTGGGTGTAGAAGGTCGCCACCTCGAGGCCACGGATACGGGGCATGCCGAGCATGTCGGAGATCGTCTCGATCGCCGCCTTCGTCACCCAGCCTTCCTGCTCCTGCGCCAGCATCAGAAGCGGGATGATGGCCGACGGTTCGCGGCCCTTCGGGTACTTCTTGATCCATTGCTTCGCCGCGGCCGCATTCGCGCGGTTGAAGGCGAAGGATGCTGGCTGGACGCTGGCTTCTGCGAGACGGCGGACTGACATTTAGCGATCGACCTCACCAAACACGATGTCGAGGGAGCCGAGAACGGCGGTGACGTCGGCCAGCATGTGGCCGCGACAGAGGAAATCCATGGCCTGCAGATGCGCGAAGCCGGGCGCGCGCAGCTTGCAGCGGTAGGGCTTGTTGGAGCCATCGGAGATCAGATAGACGCCGAATTCACCCTTCGGCGCCTCGACCGCCGCATAGACCTCGCCGGCCGGCACGCGATAACCCTCGGTGTAGAGCTTGAAGTGGTGGATCAGCGCTTCCATCGAGCGCTTCATCGCCTGACGCTTGGGCGGCACCACCTTGCCGTCGAGGTTCGACACTGGACCGGTGCTTTCCTTGCCCAGCAAGAGATCGACGCACTGGCGCATGATTTTTGCAGACTGGCGCATTTCTTCCATGCGCACGAGGTAACGGTCGAAGCAGTCGCCGTTCTTGCCGATCGGAATGTCGAAATCCATTTCCGAATAGCATTCATAGGGTTGCGACTTGCGCAGATCCCAAGGAGCGCCCGAGCCGCGCACCATGACTCCGGAAAAACCCCAGGCCCAGGCATCGGCCAGCGTTACGATGCCGATATCGACATTGCGCTGTTTGAAGATGCGATTGCCGGTCAGCAACTGATCGAGGTCGTCGATCGACTTCAGGAACGGGTCAATCCATTTGCCGATATCCTCGACCAGCTTCTGCGGCAGGTCCTGATGGACACCACCCGGACGGAAATAGGCGGCATGCATGCGCGAACCGGAGGCGCGCTCATAGAATACCATCAGCTTTTCGCGCTCGACGAAGCCCCACAGCGGCGGAGTCAGCGCACCGACGTCCATCGCCTGCGTCGTCACATTGAGGATGTGCGACATGATGCGGCCGATTTCGCAGTAGAGCACGCGAATCAGCTGCCCGCGCTTCGGCACGTCGATGCCGAGCAGGCGCTCAGCGGCCAGCGCGAAAGCGTGCTCCTGGTTCATCGGCGCGCAATAGTCGAGCCGGTCCAGATAGGGGATCGCCTGCAGATAGGTCTTGGCCTCGATCAGCTTTTCCGTGCCGCGATGCAAGAGCCCGATATGCGGATCGACGCGATCGACGACTTCGCCGTCGAGTTCAAGGACCAACCTCAAAACACCATGCGCCGCAGGGTGTTGAGGCCCAAAGTTGATGTTAAAATTGCGGACGGAGGTTTCAGCCATTTACTGCTTTGCCTTCTCGTCACCCGGCAGGACGTAATCAGTACCTTCCCACGGGGACAAAAAATCGAAATTGCGGAATTCCTGCTTCAATTCCACAGGCTCATAGATGACCCGCTTGGCCTCGTCGTCGTAGCGCACCTCGACGAAGCCGGTCAGAGGGAAATCCTTGCGCAGCGGGTGGCCTTCGAAACCGTAATCAGTCAGCAGGCGCCGTAGATCGGGATGGCCGGAGAACAGCACGCCGTAGAGATCGTAGGTCTCGCGCTCGAACCAGTCGGCACCCGGAAAGACGCCGGTGATCGACGGCACCATGGTTTCCTCGTCGGCCTGCACCTTGACGCGGATGCGCACATTCTGCTTCGGCGACAGGAGATGATAGACGACGTCGAAACGCTTGGCGCGTGACGGATAGTCCGCACCGCAGATGTCGATGATCGAGATGAACTGGCAGCGCGTATCGTCGCGCAGGAAGGTCATGACCTCGACCAGATCGCGCGGCTCGACGCGAACGGTAAGCTCGCCATAGGCGATATCAGCGTCATTCACGCGGTCGATCAGCTTCTCGCCGAGATAGGTCGACAGTTCGCTCAGGGATGCGGTCATGGATTTACCGTTCGATCGTGCCGGTGCGGCGGATTTTCTTCTGCAAGAGAAGAATGCCGTAAAGCAGCGCTTCGGCGCTCGGCGGGCAGCCGGGCACATAGATGTCGACCGGCACGATGCGGTCGCAGCCGCGCACCACCGAATAGGAATAGTGGTAGTAGCCGCCGCCATTGGCGCATGAGCCCATCGAGATGACGTAACGCGGCTCCGGCATCTGGTCGTAGACCTTGCGCAACGCCGGCGCCATCTTGTTGGTCAGCGTGCCGGCGACGATCATGATGTCTGACTGGCGCGGAGACGCGCGCGGCGCGACGCCGAACCTCTCCGAGTCATAGCGCGGCATCGAGGTGTGGATCATCTCGACCGCGCAGCAGGCAAGACCGAAGGTCATGAACATCAGCGAACCGCTGCGCGCCCAGGTGATCAGCGCCTCTGTCGACGTGACGAGAAAGCCCTTGTCGGCCAGTTCGTTGTTGATCTCGAGGAAGAAGGGATCGTCTCCCCCTACCGGCCGGCCGGTATTGGGATCGAGGATACCTTTAGGCTTCGGCGCGACGAGGGTGCCTGAACTGTCGTTCAATCCCATTCCAGCGCTCCTTTTTTCCATTCATACGCAAAGCCGATGGTCAGCACCGCCAGAAACACCATCATCGACCAGAAGCCGAGCATTCCGATCTTCGAGAACGACACCGCCCACGGAAAAAGGAAGGCCACTTCCAGGTCGAAGATGATGAACAGGATCGACACCAGGTAGAATCGGATGTCGAACTTCATGCGGGCGTCGTCGAACGAGTTGAAACCGCACTCGTAGGCGGAAAGCTTTTCGGGATCGGGGTTGCGGTAAGCCACCAGGAAGGGTGCGGCCAGCAGCGCCAGGCCGACAACCAGCGCCACGCCAATGAACAGGACGATGGGCAGGTATGAGCTCAAGAGTGCGTTCATGCTCGGCTTTCCGTTGGCGCCAATCCACGTTGATTACAGCACCGGACCCTAATGCGGAAGCGTGACAGTTTAACCGCTGAACCGTTTTAAGGGCCTATGCTGCAACGCGGCGAGGGTTAGCGCAGCACTTCCAGCGAAGCAAGTCAAACCTTGTTCAAAACACTGACCTGGACGGCTTATCGCGGCAAACTGGTCCGATCCGCTCCTGTTTGATTTCCTTCGCCTTTTACTCCACTTTTCTCTCCTGACATGGTTGCCGCCAAAACCCTGCTAGCATTGTCCGGAATCACCCATCATCGCCCTCAGAGTGACGCCTGCATGAAGGAAAAGATCTCGCTCCCCATGGCCCGGCGCATCGCGCTTGCCGCCCAAGGTTTTCTCGATCCCCGCCCAACAGCTACGCCCGACCGCCGCCATTTTGCCCGCGTGCTGGCTCGAACCGGTCTGCTGCAGATCGATTCCGTCAGCGCGGTGGTGCGCGCTCATTACATGCCGCTCTATTCGCGCCTTGGCCCTTACCCTCTCGCCTTGCTCGACAATGCGGCCGTGACGCGCAAGCGCACGGTCTTCGAATATTGGGCGCATGAGGCCTCTTTCCTGCCGGTCGAGACATATCCGCTGATGCGCTGGCGCATGCAACGGGCCGAGCGCGGCGACGAAATGTATCTGGGCCTCGCCAAATGGGGCCGCGAGCACGCCGCCTATGTCGAAGAGATCTACCGCCAGGTCGTCGAGCGCGGCCCGACCGCCGCCTCCGCGATCGAGGGCCAGAAGGGCTCGGGTGGCTGGTGGGGCTGGAGCCATGCCAAGCATGCCTTCGAATGGCTGTTCTGGCCGGACGCATCACCACGGCGCACCGTCGCGGTTTCGAACGCTTCTATGACCTGCCCGAGCGTGTGCTGCCGCAGGCGATCCTCGATCTTCCGGTTCCGGCCGCCGAGGACGCGCACCGCGAATTGCTGCGCATTTCCGCCCGAGCCCACGGCATCGCGACATCAGGCGATTTGCGCGACTATTTCCGCCTGTCGCCGGCCGACATGAAAGGCCGGCTGGAGGAACTGGTTGAAACAGGCGAATTGCTGCCGGTGCGCGTCGAAGGCTGGGACAAGCCCGCTTATCTTCACAAGGACGCCCGTCTGCCGCGCAAGATCGAGGCACGCACCCTGCTGGCGCCGTTCGATCCGGTGGTCTTCGAACGCTCGCGCACGGAGCGGCTGTTCGATTTCCACTACCGCATCGAAATCTACACTCCGGCCGACAAGCGGCAATACGGCTATTATGTCCTGCCGTTCCTGCTCGGCGACAGGATCGTCGCGCGCGTCGACCTCAAGGCCGACCGGCCGGCCAGTGCCCTGCGCGTCCATGCCGCCTATGCCGAGTCCGGCGCGCCGCCTGAAACCGCTGCTCAGCTCTTCGAGGAATTGAAGCAGATGCAGGGCTGGCTTGGCCTTGAGCGCATGGAAGTGACGCCCGCCGGTGACTTGGGTCCGGCGCTGGCCGCCATCGCCATGTCGTAAGCCGCGTTGACACCGCCGCCTGCAAAAGCCTAAATCCGGTACAGACGGTCTCTTCTCTTCAACGAGAGGAGCCAAGAGGGAATGCGGTGCGGGACGAAATCCCAAATCCGCGGCTGTCCCCGCAACTGTAAGCGAAGAGCCAAGGCCGAAAGCCACTGGGGTGATCCCGGGAAGGCGGCTACCCAAGGCGATGACCCGCGAGCCAGGAGACCTGCCGTCTGCGTCTATAGAATCCGATCGCCCGGCGGGTTTCCGGGCAAGGAGCACGATCTTTGGACCACGACAGCAGTTTTTCGGCTGGCACAGCGGATGTTTCGTCCGGCCATGATGATGCCTTGGCTGGCGTCACCGTGATCGTCTGCGCCTCCTGCCGCGATGAAACCGGCTCCGACGCCCATCCCCGCGCCGGCGAACTGCTGGCGGACGACACGCGACGCGCCGCGTCGGGCGACAACATTCGCATCGGCAGCGTCGAATGTCTCGGCAATTGCAAGCGGCGGCTCAGCGCCGCCATCCTGCGCGACGGGTGCTGGAGTTATGTCTTCGGCGACCTGACGGCAACCAGTGGCAGCGATCTCGTCACCGGCGCGAAGCTCTTCGCCACCTCGACCGACGGTTTGATCCCGTGGCGCGGCCGGCCCGATAGCCTGAAGCGCGGCCTTGTTGCCCGCATCCCTCCCCTCGACCTGTTGAAGGACTTGAAATGACTGCTTCCGTCTCCCGCGTCCCCTGCACCGTCGTCACCGGCTTTCTCGGCGCCGGCAAGACGACGCTGGTCCGCCATCTCCTGGAAAACGCCGGCGGCAAGCGCATTGCCATCATCGTCAACGAGTTCGGCGACATCGGCATCGACGGCGAGATCCTGAAGGGCTGCGGCATCGACACCTGCCCCGAGGAAAACATCGTCGAACTGGCCAATGGCTGCATCTGCTGCACCGTCGCCGACGATTTCGTGCCGGCGCTCGACCAGATCCTCGCGCTGACTCCGAAGGTCGACCACATCCTGATCGAGACTTCCGGCCTCGCTTTGCCCAAGCCGCTGGTCCAGGCTTTCCAGTGGCCGAGCGTGAAAAGCCGCGTGACCGTTGATGGCGTCATCGCCGTGGTCGACGGGCCGGCATTGGCCGAGGGACGCGTCGCCAACGACATGGACGCCTTGCAGGCGCAGCGCGCTCAGGATGAGACGCTCGACCACGACGATCCGGTCGAGGAGGTGTTCGAGGACCAGATCGCCTGTGCCGACCTGATCATCCTGTCGAAGAGCGACCTGATGGACGCCGCCGGCACCGCCCGCGCCAATGCCATCATTGGCGAACACTCCGCCCGCGCGGTGAAGATCGTGCCGACGTCACATGGCAAGGTGGATCCCTCCGTGCTGCTCGGCCTCGGTCTCGCCGTCGAGGACGATATCGAAAACCGCAAGTCTCATCACGACGGCGCGTTCGACCACGAGCATGACGACTTCGATACGTTCATCGTCGATATTGCCTCGATAGCCAATCCGGACGAACTGGCGAAACGCGTCGCCACGGCTGCCGAGGAAGAGAACGTGCTGCGCGTGAAGGGCTTCGTCGAGGTCGGCGGCAAGCCGATGCGGCTGCTGCTGCAGGCCGTCGGGCCGCGCGTCAACCACTACTATGACCGCGCCTGGACAGCGCAGGACGACCGCCGCTCGCGCCTTGTCGTCATCGGCCTCAAGGGGCTGAACCGCCCGGCTATCGAACGTATACTCGCCGGCTGATTTCGGACACAGGTTGCGATGCACATCCTAACCACGACATCCGCCTCGCTCGACGACCTCGCCGAGCCGGTCGATCTGCGGCAGACGCCGGCGGATATCGTGGCCCTGTCCTTCACCGACAGCGACCTCGCCGGACTGGCGGCAGCATGGAAGGCCGACGCCGACCGCCTGCCCTCGATGCGGCTGGCGGCTCTGCGCGACTTGCGCCATCCCATGTCCGTCGACCTCTGGGTCGACAGCGTCGCCCGTCACGCCAAGATCATCCTCGTCCGCATCCTCGGCGGCTACGACTGGTGGCGCTACGGCTGCGACCAGCTTGCCTCGACGGCGCGGGCGCGCGGTATAAAACTGGCGCTGCTGCCTGGCGAATGCCGCGACGAGGACCTAAGGCTGATCGAAGCCTCGACGCTGCCGCGCGAAGAACTCGACGGCTTGCTCGACTATTTCCGCGAGGGCGGCCCGGCGAATATGAGCGCGCTGGTGCGGAAGCTGGCAAGGTTAGCGGGACAGAATGAGCCTGTCGTCGAGCCGGTCGCGGTCCCGAAGGCTGGGTTTTACGAGCCCGCATGCGGAGTTGTGGAGAAGCCGGACGCATCGAGTGTTGGCGTTCCGTCACACCCCCCTCTGTCCTGCCGGACATCTCCCCCGCAAGGGGGGAGATCGGCTGTCACCAAAGCCGGCTCCTCATCTGCCCCGTCAGATAGGAATCTATCTCGGATATCCGCGATTGGCGAAATCCCTGATGACGGCGCAATCTCCCCCCTTGCGGGGGAGATGTCCGGCAGGACAGAGGGGGGTGTGACGGAACTCGACGTTGACAACGTCAACGCCCCAGTCGTGCCCATCCTGTTCTACCGCTCGATGCTGCTGGCCGCCGATGTCGCGCCCATCGACGCGCTGTTTGAGGCGCTGCGGCAGCGCGGCATCAACCCCGTCCCCATCTTCGTCTCCAGCCTCAAGGACCCAGCATCCCTGGCGTTCGTGGAAACGTCACTGGCCTTCCTGAAACCCGCCGCCATCATCACCGCTACCGCTTTCGCGTCCGGCGCGGAGCCCGGCATCGAAACCCTGTTCGACCGCGCCTGCGTGCCCGTCTTCCAGGTCATCGTCGCCACCACCCGACGCGATATCTGGGAAAACAACCAGCGCGGCCTGGCGCCCGCCGACCTCGCCATGCATGTCGTGCTGCCCGAACTCGACGGCCGCATCCTGGCCGGCGCCATTTCCTTCAAGGGCGAAAGCGAGATCGATCCCGCGCTTGGCCACCGCGCCTTCGCCAACCGACCTGAAGCGGATCGTGTGGCGCAGGTAGCTGATCGCGTTGCGGCCTTCATCCGCCTGCAGCAGACGCCACGCGCCGAGCGCAAGCTTGCCGTCCTGATCCCGGATTATCCGGTCGCCCCCGGCCGCACCGGCTACGCCGTCGGCCTCGACGTGCCGTCCAGCGTGCTGGCGATGCTGCATGACTTGAGCGAACAGGGCTATGGAGTTGAGGGGATTCCGGAGACGCCGCGTGGGTTGCTAGGGCTTCTTGAAGGTAGCAAAGATGGGCTGGGGCTGGAGGATTATCTGGACTTCTCCAAGAGCCTGCCGGCTGCGGCTGTCGCTGCCATGGAGGCGGCTTGGGGGAAGGCAGAAGGCGAGACAGGTTGGTGTGAGGCACCCCCCTCTGTCCTGCCGGACATCTCCCCCGCAAGGGGGGAGATTGAGCTGTCATCTGCGCTTCCGCCAATCTCAAACGTTGCAGGAACGGTGCAGGCGACGGCACTGCCAATCTCCCCCCTTGCGGGGGAGATGTCCGGCAGGACAGAGGGGGGTGCTCACGCGCCTACCTTCGCCAAATTCCCCTTCCGCGCCGCCACCTTCGGCAACGTCACCGTGGCACTCGCCCCAGACCGCGGCCGCTCCGCCGATCGCCGCGCCGACTATCACGACCCGACACTGCCGCCGCGCCATGCGCTGATCGCCTTCGGCCTGTGGCTGCGCAAATCGCTCGGCGTTCATGCGCTGGTCCATGTCGGCGCGCATGGCACGCTGGAATGGCTGCCGGGCAAGACGGTTGCGCTGTCGGAAAACTGCTTTCCCGAGATCGTCACCGGTCCCCTGCCCGTCATCTATCCCTTCATCGTCTCCAACCCTGGCGAAGCGGCGCAGGCCAAGCGGCGCATCGCCGCCGTCACCCTTGGCCATCTGCCGCCGCCGCTGACCGGCGCCGGCCTGGATGAAAATCAGCACAGGCTGGAAAGGCTGGTCGACGAATATGCCCAGGCCGACGGGCTCGACCGTCGCCGCCGCGACCGCCTGGCCAAGCTTATCGTCGACACAGCGCAAAAGACCGGCCTCGCCTCCGAAGCCGGCGTCGCCGGGACCGACGCGCCCGACGAAGCGCTGCGCCGCATCGATGCCTGGTTGTGTGACCTTAAGGATTTCGCCATCAAGGACGGGCTGCACATCTATGGCCGCGCCCCCGAGGACGAGCCCGATGCCATGCGCCGCCAAAGTGCTGACGCGGAGAAGGCGGCGCTGCTTGCCGCGCTCGATGGCCGCCACGTCAAGGCCGGTCCGGCCGGCGCGCCCGCGCGGGGACGCTCGGACGTCTTGCCCACCGGCCGCAACCTCTTCACGTCGGACCCGCGCACCATGCCGACGCCGACCGCCTATGATCTGGGCCGAGCGGCAGCGGAGGAGGTAGTACGCGGTTACATGCAATCGCATGGCGACTGGCCGCGCTCGCTGGTCATCGATCTCTGGGGCTCGGCTTCGCTGCGCACCGGCGGCGAGGAGATCGCGCAAGGGCTGGCGCTGATGGGCTGCCGGCCGCAATGGGACCCTGCGACCGGCCGTATCACCGGCATCGAAGTGCTGCCGCCGGCCACGCTTGGCCGCCCACGTGTCGACGTCACCTGGCGCATATCAGGCCTGTTTCGCGACATGTTCCCGACCCAGATCGCACTGATCGATGCCGCCGCCAACGCCGTTGCCGCGCGTGACGAGGAGGATTCGGAAAACCCGCTCGCGGCGAGGACCCGCGCCGATGGCAAGGTCAGCCCACGCATTTTCGGCACCTCGCCCGGCACCTATGGCGCCGGCGTCGAGGATCTTTTGTCCTCCGGCGATTGGGGAGTGCGCGAAGAGGTCGGCCGCGCCTATCTCGACGCGACCTCGCATGCCTATGGCGGCGCCGAGGGCGAAGGCATCTCGGCCCCTGGCGCCTTCGAGGGTCGCATCGCCGAAGCGGATCTTCTCGTCCACACCGGCGACGATCCAGGCCGCGACATTCTCGAAGGCTCCGCCGATGTCGCCTTCATCGGCGGCTTTTCGGCAGCCCTGGCAACGTTGGGCAGGAACGCCGACGTCATCGTGCTCGACACCACGGACCCGCAAAAGCCGAAGCCGCGCTCGGTTGGCGAGGCGGTGGCCCGCGTCGTGCGCGCCCGCGCCGTCAATCCGCGCTTCATATCGGGCCAGATGCGCCACGGCCCGCGTGGCGCCTCCGAATTCGCCGAAACGGTCGACCGGCTGGTCGGCTTCGCCGAAACCACTCATGCCATATCGGGAACGCTGATCGAGGCCGTTCACGATGCGTATGTCGGCAATCCAGCCGTCCGCGCCTTCATCCTGCGCGAGAACCCCGCCGCCGCAAAAATCATCGCCGAGCGCTTGCTGTCGGCGCGCCGGCGTGGCCTATGGCATCCCTTGCGCAATTCCATCGACGACGATCTCACGGCCCTGATTGCCGAGGCGGAAGCGCTTGGGGTGGCGGCATGAACGACTTCTCACGTCGTGGCGCCTGCCCCGCCCTGTCAGCGCCGATGCAGACCGGCGACGGCCTGCTGGTGCGGCTCAACCCGGTCGCGGGAGAATTGTCGCCGAAGTTGTTGATCGGACTGGCCGAATCCGCGCTGCGGCTTGGCAATGGCATCATGGAAGTCACCGCGCGCGGCAGCCTGCAGATACGCGGCCTGACGGCGGAAAGTGCGGCGTTGCTGGCAGCAGAAGTGGATGCACTGGGCATTGCAGTGCGCACGGGTGTGCCGGTCGAGACCGGGCCGCTGGCCGGCATCGATCCACAGGAGATCGCCGATCCCCGGCCTTTGGCGGAACGGATCAGGGTGACGGTCGAAGAGGCTGGGCTGGCGGAACGGCTCGGCCCGAAGGTGTCGGTCGTTGTGGACGGCGGCGGGCAACTGGGGCTGGATTCGGTGACGGCCGATGTCAGGCTTGTTGCGATGCGAACCGATGCGGGAGTTCGCTGGCAGGTGTCTGTCGCGGGCGATGGGGAGAATGCGAGGCCGCTCACCCTTGCCGATGAAGGTGCGGCTCGAGATATCGCCGTCGCGGCTCTAAGAATGATTGCCGAAAAAGGCCGTGAGGCTCGCGCAAGGGATCTGTCGGAGAGACAATTAGCTTCTCTCGCAAGCTGGCATTCTACGGCGCCCCCCTCTGTCCTGCCGGACATCTCCCCCTCAAGGGGGGAGATTGGCAGTTTTGCTGTCCGCGCCCGCAGTTCAACGTTGGTGATTGGCGAAAGCAAAGATGACGGCTCAATCTCCCCCCTTGCGGGGGAGATGTCCGGCAGGACAGAGGGGGGTGTGAAGGATCGCGGACCCATCGGGCTTTTCCCTTTGAGCGGCAATGCCATCGCCCTCGGCATCGCCCTCCCCTATGGCAGCATGCCAGCAGACAAGATCATTGACCTCGCGCAACACGCCCTCACCCTCGGCACAACCGAAATCCGCCTCGCCCCCGGTCGTGCTCTGCTTTTCCTAGGCCAACCAGCAGCCGCCAACCAAGCCCTCCAGCACGCCGCCGCCACCCTCGGCTTCGTCACCTCCCCTACCGACCCGCGCACCCGCATTGCCGCTTGCCCTGGCACACCAGCCTGCGCCTCCGGCCGGATCTCCACACGCGACATCGCCGAGACGATTGCCACTGAAAACGCTGACATCCTCGACTTCACCCTGCACATTTCCGGCTGCGCCAAGGGCTGTGCGCACCCTGGCCCGGCGGCGCTAACAATAGTCGGCGGCGAAAACGGAGCCGGACTTGTCGTGAACGCGACGGCAAAGGCCCTTCCTGCCGGCTACAGGCCGGGCTATGACGCCGCGCGCGGCGTCAGCCGCGTCGCGGCAATGATCCGCAGCGCACGATATCAAGGCGAAACCGCCGCCGCTTGCCTGACAAGGCTCGAGCCGGCCGGTATCGCCGAGGCTTACCGACAGGCCCGAACTTACCAACAGGCCCGAACTTACCAACAGGAATGAGCATGGCCGCCTACGACTATATCCATGACGGCACGGCGATCTACGAGCGCTCCTTCGCCATCATCCGCGCCGAGGCAGATCTGTCGCGCTTCTCCGAAGCAGAGGCCGACGTCGCCATCCGCATGATCCACGCCTGCGGCCAGGTCGAAGCATCAAGCCATTTCGTCTTCTCCGCCAATTTCGTTGCCGCCGCGCGCGCCGCTTTGGCGGCCGGCGCGCCGATTTTCTGCGACGCGGAAATGGTCTCGCATGGGGTCACCCGCGCCAGGCTGCCGGCCGGCAACGAGGTGATCTGCACCTTGCGCGACCCGCATACGCACGACATCGCCAAAGCGATCGGCAACACCCGCTCCGCCGCCGCGATCGACCTGTGGGGCGAACGCATGGCCGGTTCGGTGGTCGCCATCGGCAATGCACCGACCGCACTGTTTTATCTCCTGGAAAAACTGCGCGACGGCGCGCCGAAGCCGGCGGCAATCATCGGCATGCCGGTCGGCTTCGTTGGTGCGGCCGAATCCAAGGATGCCTTGGCCGAGAATTCCTATGGCGTGCCCTACGCCATCGTCCGCGGCCGGCTTGGCGGCAGCGCCATGACTGCCGCAGCGCTCAATTCATTGGCGAGGCCGGGCCTGTGAACGCGCTTGTCAAAGGTCGTCTCTTCGGCGTCGGCACCGGTCCCGGCGACCCCGAACTGCTGACGCTGAAGGCCGCGCGGGCCTTGGCCGAGGCCGATGTCGTGGCCTTTTTCGCCAAGCGCGGCAATAACAGCAACGCGCGCGCCATCGTCGAAGCGCAGTTTCGGCCCGAAATGACGGAGCTGCCGCTGCTCTATCCCGTCACCACCGAAATCGACAAGGATCATGACGACTACCGGTCGCAGATCACGGCCTTCTACGAGGAGTCCGCCGCGAAGGTCGCCGAACACCTTCAGGCAGGCAAAATGGTTGCCGTGCTGTCCGAGGGCGACCCGCTTTTCTACGGCTCCTACATGCATCTGCATGTGCGACTGGCTCATCGCTTCCCGACCGAAGTCATTCCCGGAATCACCGCCATGTCCGGCTGCTGGTCGCAGACTGGTGTTCCGATCGTCCAGGGCGACGACGTGCTGACGGTGCTGCCTGGCACGATGAGCGAGTTCGAACTGACCCGTCGGCTGGCCGACACCGATGCCGCCGTTATCATGAAGGTCGGCCGCAACCTGCCCAAGATCAGGCGGGCGCTGGAAGCGACCGGCAAGCTGTCGCGCGCCGTCTATGTCGAGCGCGGCACCATGGCCGACAGCGTCTCGATGAAGCTTGCCGACAAGCAGGATGACAAGGCGCCCTACTTCGCCATCGTGCTGGTGGCCGGCTGGTCCGGCCGCCCCGGCGCCCTGGGAGGCGAAGCATGAGTGGCCGTCTCACCGTCATCGGCCTTGGCCCCGGCAATGCCGATCAGGTCACGCTGGAAGCCAGCCGCGCTATCGCCGAGGCCAAATTTTTCTACGGCTACAAACCCTATCTCGACCGGCTCGAGCTGCGGCCGGACCAGACCCGCGTCGCTTCCGACAATCGCGAGGAACTCGCCCGCTCCAAGGATGCATTGGTCAAGGCGGCCGAAGGCCACGATGTCGCCGTCGTCTCTGGTGGCGATCCCGGCGTGTTCGCCATGGCTGCGGCCGTTTGCGAAGCGATCGAGGCCGGCCCGGCCGAATGGCGCACGGTCGATGTCGCCGTCGTGCCCGGCATCACCGCCATGCTCGCGGTCGCCGCCCGCATCGGCGCGCCGCTCGGCCATGATTTCTGTGCTATCTCGCTGTCCGACAATCTGAAGCCGTGGGAGTTGATCGAACTGCGCCTGCTGGCAGCGGCCGGCGCCGGCTTCGTCATCGCGCTCTACAACCCGATCAGCAAGGCGCGCCCTTGGCAGCTCGGCCGCGCCTTTGAATGCCTCACCGCGATCCTGCCGGGAACCACACCGGTGATTTTCGGCCGCGCCGCCGGCCGCCCGGACGAGCGTATCGAGGTCTACCTGCTGGCAGACGTCGACGCTGAAAAGGCCGACATGGCGACCTGCATCATCATCGGTTCGCCGGAAACCCGGATCATCAGGCGCGCAGAGATGCCAGCGCTGGTCTACACGCCGCGTTCGGCAGCGGGCTCGACAAAATGATCGACCCCAAATTGATCAACAACCGCGGCGAGCTGTTCGACGGTTTCAGCCGAAGGCACCTCCGGCAGATCAGGCCGTCGGACCATGACCACATCGAGGCCAAGCGCTCGCGCTGCAGCGATCTTGCCATAGGTGGCCGCGCCGCCGCTGTTCTTGGACACGACGACATCGATGCGATGCTTTTCAAGCAGCGCGCGCTCATCCATCTCCCGGAATGGCCCTCGGGCCAGAAGATAGTTCGCATCAGGCACGGCCAGCTTCGGCTCGACCGAGTCGACACTACGGATGAGATAGTGGTGCTGGGGCGCGGCTTTAAAAACCGCGACCTCTTGCCGGCCCAGCGCCAGAAAAACGCGGCGCGGCGCGGATCCAAGCGCTTGCGCGGCATCGCCAAACGTATCGACCAGCGTCCAGCGGTCGCCTTCGACAGGCTCCCAGCCAGGGCGCCGCAGGGCAAGGATCGGCACGCCGGCAACGCGCGCGGCTTGCGCGGCATTGGCGGAGATCTGCGCCGCATAGGGATGCGTGGCGTCGATCAGCAGGTCGACGCTCATCTCCCGCAGATAGGCAGCCAGCCCGTCGGCGCCGCCAAAGCCTCCGGTTCGCACCGGGACGCCCTGTGCGACCGGGCTTTCGGTGCGCCCGGCCAGCGACAGCGTGACCGAGCAATCGGCGCGCACGATCAGTTTTCCGGCCAGTTGCCGGGCTTCCGTGGTACCGCCGAGGATCAGAATGCGGTGGGTCATCATGCCTGCTAAGGGTCCGCGCGGTGCCAAGGTCAACTCACGATGGCTCACAGTCGTCGGCATCGGCGAGGACGGTTTAGCGGGTCTCGGCGACGAGGCCAAGCAGCGGATTGCCCAAGCGGAAGTCATCTTCGGCGCGAAGCGGCATCTGGCGCTAGTCGCTTCCTTCGCCAAGGGCGAAGCGCGCCCATGGCCGGTTCCTTTCGATGCCGAGATGCGAGACGTACTCGCCCTTGCCGGCAGGCACGTCTGCGTGCTGGCTTCCGGCGATCCGTTCTTCCACGGCGTCGGCGCCACCCTCGCCCGCAAGGTCACGCCACACGAGATGCATGTCATCCCCGCGCCGTCGGCCGTTTCGCTGGCAGCGGCTCGCCTTGGCTGGGCGCTGCAGGACATCGATACCGTCTCGCTGCATGGCCGGCCGATCGACCTGATCCGGCCGCTGCTACAGCCGAACGCGCGCATCCTGGCGCTGACCTCGGATGCCGAAGCCCCTGCGGCAATCGCTCGCCTGCTCACCGAACTCGACTTCGGCGCGTCGCGACTCACCGTCCTGGAGGCGCTGGGCGGGCCAAACGAGAATCAGCGCACGGCCCGCGCCGATGCCTTCGATCTCGAAAACATCAATCCGCTCAACGTTCTTGCGATCGAAATTGATCCTAGCTCGCAAGCCCGCGTGCTTCCGCTCACATCAGGCCTTGCCGATCATCTGTTCGACCATGACGGCCAGATCACCAAGCGCGAAATCCGTGCCGTCACGCTGTCGGCTCTGGCGCCGAGGCGTGGCGAATTGCTGTGGGACATCGGCGCCGGCTCCGGTTCCATCGGCATCGAATGGATGCTGGCCCACCCCTCGATGCGCGCCATCGCCATCGAGGCCGACCCGGTCCGCGCCGCCCGCATCGGCCGCAACGCCGCCGCCTGTGGCGTTCCTGGACTTGTCGTGGTGGAAGGCAGCGCGCCCAAGGCGCTTGCCAAGCTGGACGCGCCTGACGCGATCTTCATCGGCGGCGGCGGCAGCGATGCCGGCGTGTTGAACGCCGCCATCAAGGCGCTGCGCGCGGGCGGCCGCCTCGTTGCCAATGCGGTGACGCTGGAGATGGAAGCCCTGCTTCTTGCCCAGCACACGAAGCTCGGCGGCGACCTTACCCGGATCGCCATATCCCGCGCGTCGCCGGTCGGCTCGATGCAGGCATGGCGGCCGGCCATGCCGGTCACCCAATGGAGCTGGGTGAAGCCATGATGGTCGCGGGCATCGGCAGCCGAAAAGGTGTGCGCGTCGAGGACGTGCTTGCCGCGATTGAAACCGCCCTAGAAGCGCATGGGCTGGCGATGACGGCGCTTTCCGCGCTGGCGACTGCCGAGTTCAAACGCAACGAGGAGGCCATTTTCGCTGCCGGCCGTGAACTCAACCTCCCGGTGATAGTGGTGGATGTCGCCCGCTCCGAACCGCCGCTCCCCCTCACCCAGCCTCCGCTTCGCTCGGCTGACCTCTCCCCAAGGGGAGAGGAGACTGTTGACGTTGACGCCAGTCTCTTCTCCCCAACGGGGAGAAGGTGGCCCGAAGGGCCGGATGAGGGGGCCGCTTTGCTCAGCCATTCCGACCTCTCGCAGGATCTGGCCGGCACGCCATCGGTCTCCGAGGCATCCGCGCTTGCCGTCGCCGGCAAAGGCGCCAGACTGCTCGGCCCCCGCACGGTGCTCGGTTCCGTCACCTGCGCTATCGCGGTCAGCGGAGACGCGCCATGACCGTTCATTTCATCGGCGCTGGTCCAGGTGCGGCCGACCTCATCACGCTGCGCGGCGCGAGACTCTTGGCAAGCTGCCCGGTCTGCCTTCATGCCGGCTCGATCGTAGCGCCCGAATTGTTGCAGCACTGCGCACCCGGGACGAAACTGATCGACACCGCGCCGATGTCGCTCGACGAGATCGAGGCCGCCTATCTCGACGCGCACAAATCAGGCCATGATGTCGCTCGCCTGCATTCCGGCGACCTGTCTGTGTGGAGCGCCGTTGCCGAGCAGATCCGCCGGTTGGAAAAGCATGGCATCCCCTACACGCTGACACCGGGCGTCCCCTCCTTCGCCGCCGCTGCCGCAGCACTTCGCCGCGAACTGACCATTCCCGAAGTTGCGCAAAGCCTGGTGCTGACTCGCGTCTCCGGCCGCGCCTCAAAAATGCCGCCCGGCGAAACGCTGGCCGGTTTTGGCCGCACCGGCGCGACGCTCGCCATTCATCTGGCTATCCACGCCATCGACCGCGTCGTCGCCGAGCTGATCCCGCACTATGGCGGCGATTGCCCGGTGGCGATCGTCTTTCGCGCCTCCTGGCCGGACGAACGCGTGCTGACCGGCACGCTGGCCACAATCGAGGCACAGCTCGCCGCCGACCCAATGGAGCGTACGGCGATCATCTTCGTCGGCCGTTCGCTGGCAGCGGAAGGTTTTGGCGAGAGTTCATTGTACGACGCTCACTATCAGCGGCGTTTTCGCGGGCGGGACGGATTGTGAGCGGCAGCACCAAAGATACCGGCGAGAATGCCACGCTCGAAAAGGCCTTGTCGCGGCTGAATTTCAATCCGCGCCGGCTCGAGCCAGGCCATGTCTGGCTGGCCGGGGCCGGTCCCGGCGACCCTGGCTGCCTGACGCTGGAAGTGCTGGCGGCGTTGGCCGAGGCGGATGCCCTGGTCTACGACGCGCTGGTCTCATCAGATGTCGTCGCCGTTGCCGAAAATGCCGAGCTTTTCTTTGCCGGCAAGCGCGGCGGCAAGCCGTCGATGAAACAGGACGACATCACCGCCCTTTTGGTGCGGCTGGCGCGCGCTGGCCGTCGCGTCGTCAGGCTGAAGGGCGGCGATCCCTATATTTTTGGCCGTGGCGGTGAAGAGGCTCTGGCGCTGGCGCGGGAAGCCATCCCGTTCCGCGTCCTGCCCGGCCTGACCTCGGGGCTCAGCGCGCTGGCCGCCGCCGGCATCCCGGCCACCATGCGCGGCATCAACAAAGCCGTGATCCTGGCCACCGGCCATGCCGCCGGCACCGATGACGATATCGACTGGGGCGCGATCGCCCGCACCGGCCAGCCTGTCGTCGTCTATATGGGCATGGCCAATTTGCCCCTGATCGCTGCTGCATTGCTGGACGGCGGGCTGGCGCCGTCGACACCTGCGGCGGTGATCGTCGCCGCGACGACGCCGCAGGAACGAACCGTCGTGGCCACGCTGGCCACCATTGCCGAGGAAGCGGCCGCCGCCGGTCTCGCCTCGCCGGCGCTGATCGTCGTCGGCGGCATCGTCGCCATGCGCGCGGCACTGGCGGGGAACGCATGACGGCTCGCGCCATCATCATCGGCGCGCCGCGCTCGGGCTCTGGCAAGACCAGCGTCACCATCGGCATCCTGCGCGCGCTCACCCGGCGCGGGCTGAAGGTGCGGGGCGCCAAATCCGGTCCCGACTATATCGACCCAGGCTTCCACACCGCAGCCACCGGGCTTTCCGGCGTCAATCTCGACAGCTGGGCGATGCCGCCGTCGCTGCTCAACGCATTGGCAGCGCAGGCAGCCGACGACACCGATTTCGTCATCCTCGAAAGCGCCATGGGACTGTTCGACGGCATTCCGGCTTCGCAGGGGCGCAGCGGTTCGGCAGCCGACCTGGCGCGGCTCTACGGCCTGCCGGTGCTGCTGGTGCTCGATGTGTCCGGCCAGTCGACCACCGCGGCCGCCGTCGCCAAGGGCTTTGCCACCTATGATGCGGACGTGCGCATGGCCGGCGTCGTGCTCAACCGGCTGGGCAGCGAGCGGCACCGCCGGCTGTCCGGCGATGCCATCGAGGCGATCGGCCTGCCGGTCGTCGGCGCTATCCTGCGCGATCCGACCCTCAACCTGCCTGAGCGCCATCTCGGTCTTGTGCAGGCCGGCGAATATGACGACCTGATGGCACATCTCGACCGGCTTGCCGACATGGCGGAAAAATCGCTCGACCTCGACGCCATTATGGCCCTGGCGACACCCCTTACCCCGGCGCCCGGCGGCTTCGCTGACGCGCTGGCACCGCCCGGTCAACGCATTGCGCTGGCCGAAGATGCCGCCTTCACCTTCCTCTATCCGCATGTCGCCGCCTACTGGCGCAAGTCGGGTGCCGAAATCGTCCCGTTCTCTCCGCTCGCCGACGAGGCACCCGATGAAGATTGCGACGTCTGCTGGCTGCCCGGCGGCTATCCCGAGCTTCACGCCGGCCGGCTCGCAGCCGCCGCAAATTTCCGCGCCGGAATGGCAAGATTCGCCGCGACGAAGCCCATCCATGGCGAGTGCGGCGGCTTCATGGTGCTTGGCGAAGCGCTCGAGGCCGCCTCCGGCGAAACGCATGCGATGCTTGGCCTGCTCGGCCATTCCACCAGCTTTGCCAAGCGCAAGATGAACCTCGGCTACCGCGAGGCCCGGTTGCGTGCCGATTGTCCGCTGGGCTCAGCTGGCGCGCTGATCCGCGGCCACGAATTCCACTATGCGCAGATGACCGCCATCGGTAATGACGAGCCGTTGGCCGACCTTGCCGACGGCCAGGGCAATCCGATCGGCGCTTCGGGCTATCGGCGGGGCCATGTCAGCGGTACCTTCTTCCACGCCATAGCGAAGGGCTAGAGCATGAGGCTCCGAAACTTCAGTCTGTCGCCTCGGCAGGTCCTCGACGACATCGCGCTTTGCCTGGTCTTCTTCACCCGCCTGCCGCTGCCAGTGTTCGATTTTCGCGGCCGCAGCCTTGCCGCAGCGATCTGGGCCGCACCGGCCGCCGGCCTCGTGGTCGGCCTGATCGGCGCCATCGTCTTTGCCACGGCGGAACGGTTTGGCCTTGCCATGGCTCCGGCGGCCGCCCTTGCCGTTGCGGCTACCCTGCTTACCACCGGCTGCCTGCATGAGGACGGGCTGTCCGACGTTGCCGACGGCTTTGGCGGCGGCAAGTCGCGCGGCAAAAAACTTGAGATCATGCGCGACAGCCGCATCGGCGCCTATGGCGCTGCGGCGCTTGCTCTGTCGCTGCTGATCCGCTGGAGCGTCCTTTCGCAACTCGTCGACCCCACACAGGCGCTCTTCGCCCTCGTGGCCGCACACGCGGCCTCGCGCGGTCTGCTCGGCGCCTTCATGCATTTCTTGCCGCCGGCGCGGGCCGATGGCCTGTCGGCCGACGCCGGCACCGTCTCGCGGGAAGCCGCCATGGCCGGCGCCGTGGTCGGTGCGATCCCGCTGCTCCTGCTCGGGCTGGGAGGCGCCGTTTTTGCGCTCATCCTGCTCGGCCTTTTGTTTGCCGCGTTCTGCGCCCTTTGCCTCAACCAGATCGGTGGCCAGACCGGCGACACGATCGGCGCCTTGCAGCAGGCGAGCGAAATCGCGGTGCTTCTCGTCGCTTCAGTAGCCCTTTCCTGATTCCCTTTGACCTGATTCTCTTTTGGAGACTTTGCCCCCATGCCCTTCAAATCACTCGATGGACTGCGCGCCGCTTGCCTCGAGCTGCCGGCTGGCAGCGACGCCGCGGCCAATGCCGTTGCGCGCCGCCAGGACACCCTGACCAAGCCGCAAGGCAGCCTCGGCCGGCTGGAGACGATCGCTGCATGGCTGGCGCGCTGGCAGAGCCGCGACATGCCAAAACTCGATCGCGTCAAGGTTTTCGTCTTCGCCGGCAACCATGGCGTCACCGCGCAAGGCGTGTCGGCATATCCTTCCGAGGTCACCGTGCAGATGGTGGCGAACTTCGCCGGTGGCGGTGCCGCCATCAACCAGCTCGCCCGCATGGCTGGCGCCGAACTCGACGTCATTCCGCTCGATCTCGACCAGCCGACCGGCGACTTCACTCAAATGCCGGCGATGGATGAGAAAGCCTTCCTCGCCGCCGTGTCGGCCGGCTACGACGCGGTGACCAAAGACCTCGACCTCGTCTGCTTCGGCGAAATGGGCATCGGCAACACCACGCCGGCCGCCGCCATTACGGCGGCGCTGTTCGGCGGTGGTGCTGAAAAATGGACCGGGCGCGGTACCGGCGTCGACGACGCCGGCCTGAGGCGCAAGGTGGTCGCCATCGAAACCGGCCTGAAGCGCCACGCCGATTCTCTTTCCGACCCACTAAACGTCGCAGCCAATCTTGGCGGACGCGAACTCGCCGCCATTTTCGGCGCCACGCTGGCCGCCCGCCATCTGGGCATACCCGTGCTGCTCGACGGCTTCGTCTGCACCGCCGCCGCGGCCCCACTGGCAAAGCTGCATCCGACCGGGCTCGCCCACACGATCGCCGCGCACGTTTCGGCTGAATCGGGCCATCGTGGCCTGCTCGAAGCGCTCGGCCTGCCGCCGCTGCTCGACCTTGGCATGCGGCTCGGCGAAGGCTCCGGCGCGTGTCTGGCCGTCAACATCGTCCGTTCAGCGCTGGAATGCCATGCGAGGATGGCCAGTTTTGCCGAGGCTGGTGTGTCGGAGAAGTAGAGCAATTCCAGGACAAGTGTGTATCGGCTTTCCCCGGGGAAAGGCGCGTAGCACTCCCCTTGGGAATTGCCTCGAAACAAGAGCTGAACCGGTTCCCCCGTTTCCGTGAAACGGGGCTATGCGGGTGATTAACTTTGCCGCAGCTGGTCGACGCGGGGGGGGCCGCGCCGAAGACGGTCAAAACTTATACGACACACCTATCGTGACAGTGTGCAAGGCCGGGCTAATGTCTTCGACATAGTTGTTGAAGACGACGGTCTTTGAGCCGAAATCTGCGTAGCGATATTCGCCACGAACCGTAATGTTGTCGGTGACACCGTATTCAGCGCCTGCGCCTATCGTCCATCCGTTGAATGAAGCCGAGTGACTTTCCTGTCGACCCACATCTCGAGTGTCTGCTTTTCCATTGAGGTAGGCGTAACCGCCCGTACCGTAGATCAGCACCCGATCAAATGCGACACCAGCCCTGGCGCGGACGGAAGCAACCCATCTCGCCTTGAAGCCATTGATGTCGCCTCCGCTTCCGCCGTCGTCGCCATCTATGCCGGTTGCGTTGATGTCCGCTTCGCCACCGAACACGAATGAGCCGGATTGCCAGTTGTAGCCGGCATGCAAGCCGCCGACGACACCGCTTCCATCCGCATTGTCCTGGTCGAAGATGTTCGGACTAGCCTCGGTAACACCCCATGGCTGATCAACCTTGCTCCACCCGCCGCCGATCTGGGCGCCAATGTAGCCGCCCGTCCAGTTGTAGCTCGATGCGACCGGCAGCTCGACCGTCCGGTCCGCGGCAAGTGCCGTACCAGCCATCAAAGCCGCAAAGAATACAGAACCGATAAAAACGGAAGCCCGCATGCGTTTGATCCCCAAGCATTGCCCTGCACGAATAATACTACAGCTCGCTCGCATTAGACGTGATATTTTCGCAACAACTAAAGGAAACAAGCTGTTCGACGCCTGCCCGATCCCGGCATGCAGCGGCGCCACGCATATCATGGCATGCCGCACTGAACCAGACTCCGGCCGCCGCGGCTGGGACGATGGCTGGAATGGACAGGTCTGCGATCAGGGCGGCGCAATGCGGGATCTGGCCCGTTCAACAGTTGAATTTCTTCATGGCCGATGCCTAGGCCGGCATCGGGCCATTCCCTGGCGTGTTTCTGCAGGCGCATGGCTGGGAAAGTGACGGCATCGGCACGGTAGTCACGGTCACGCTCACGCGCTCGTGACACGCCAAACGCGTCTCGTTTTCAGGGTCTTTCCACCAAGTCTTCTAGGAATTTGGTGGGTGCGCACAGGATTGAACTGTGGACCCGCTGATTAAGAGTCAGCTGCTCTACCAACTGAGCTACGCACCCACTCGGCCGGCAAAAACCGGCGTTGGCGGGCATATAGCCGCCACCATCGGTCATGTCCAGCCCTGCCGGAGTCATTTCCCGACAAATCGCTTTCAGCCCATGCGATCAAACGAACAGCTTGCCCTCCGCCACCTTCACGGCATTGCCGCCGATGCGTGCGGAGGCCAGTTTTCCGCCTTCCACGTTCAATTCGAGGCGAATTCGCGATGGCCTGCCCATCTCCAGCCCCTGCTCGATCCACAGCTGCCAAATGCCGTCGGTCGGCGCGTCGAAATGCATGATGGCGCCGGCAAAAGCCGCTGCCGCCGAACCCGTCGCCGGATCTTCATACGATGGCGTGCCGGGCACGATCATGCGCACATGGAAGGCGCTTTCGTGGTTCACCGTCTCGCGGCAATAGACATACGGGCTGGCGAAGGCCCATTCGCTCTTGCGCGGCGCCAGTTCCGACCAGGCTTGGTTATCCAGACGGATGCGGCCCGCCGCTTCGAGATTGGCGACCGGAATGGTCACATAGGGCACGCCCGCCGACCAGAACGCGACGCGATGATTCTCGAAGCCGATTTCGTGCGGCGTCAGGCCAAGGGCTGCACCGATAGCCTCCGGATCGGCCTCCAGCTTCAGCGGCTCCGGCAGCTTCGCCAGATCGAACTCGGCAAACGTCGCTCCATCATGCTTGCTGACGGCACAACGCACCGGGCCGATGTTTTCCTCCAGTACGAAGATGCCAGCGCCGCCCTCCTCCGCCAGTTCGGCCAGCGCGATCGCCGAGCCGACCGTTGGATGACCGGCGAACGGCATTTCATAGTCGGGCGTGAAGATGCGGATGCGGTTTTTATGCTTTGGATTGTTCGGCGGCAGCACGAAAACCGATTCGGACAGGTTGAATTCGCGGGCGATTGCCTGCATCGCGGCCGTGTCCAATCCCTTGCTGTCCAGCACGACGGCCAAAGGATTGCCGGCCAGTCGCTCCGTCGTAAACACATCGTAAAGCAAGTAATTCCGGGTTTTCATTCCTGCCTCAATCCAAACATGGGCGAAATTTAATTTGATATTCGAACCATCAAGCCTGATCTGTGCACAGATCGGGACATTTGCGCATTATAGGGGTCCAGCGTGGACCAAATTGTCAATCTGCCAAAGACGGAATCGGATACCACCATCGAGACGGCGCTCGGGCTCGACAAGCAAGGTCTGCGCAAGTCGCGCCGGCGCGGCTGGCTCTATGCCCTGCTGGCGCTGATCGTGCTCGCCGGCGGGCTTGGCGCCTATCAGTGGTATGCCGGCACGCCGGCCAGGATCGACTACACCACGGTGCCAGCCGCAAAGGCCGACCTCACCGTCGCGGTGTCGGCGACCGGCACGCTGCAGCCGCTCACCCAGGTCGACATTTCCAGCCAGCTCTCCGGCATCATCCGTTCGGTGTCGGTCGAGGAGAACCAGCGGGTCAGGAAGGGCGACGTGCTGGCAGCGCTCGACACCGCCAAGCTGCAGGTCCAGATCGAACGGGCTGAGGCCTCCGCCAAGGGTGCGGCGGCCAATGTCGAGGACGCCACGGTAACGCTCGCCGAAAACGAGAAGGCGCTTGTCCGCGCGGCGGCTTTGACCAAACGCGGCATGGCGACCGAGCAGTCGCTCGAGGCGGCGACCGCGACCCGCGATCGCTCCAAGGCGGCGCTCGATAGCGCCCAGGCCAACCTCGCCATCGCCAATGCCGATCTGAAATCGCAGCAGACCGACCTTGCCAACAGCACCATCTATGCGCCGATCGACGGCATCGTGCTGACGCGCTCGGTCGATCCCGGCCAGACGGTCGCCTCCTCCCTGCAGGCGCCGGTGTTGTTCATCATCGCCGCCGATCTCAGGAACATGGAACTGGTGGCTGCGGTCGACGAGGCAGACATCGGCGCGGTCAAGACAGGCCAGCATGCCCGTTTCACCGTCGATGCCTTTCCGGATCGGCCATTCGATGCCGAGATCCGCGATATTTCCTACGCCTCGGTCACCACCGACGGCGTCGTCACCTACAATGCGCGGCTTGAGGTCGACAATAACGAGCTGTTGCTGCGGCCCGGCATGACCGCCACCGTTTCGGTCGTCACCAAGCAGGCCAAGGGCGTGCTCACCGTGCCGGCCACCGCCTTCCGCTATCGGCCCACGGCGCCTGCCGCCCGCGCGTGGAGCCTGAGCGACCTGTTCACCGGCCGCATGGGCCGCCCCGGCGGCAACCGCCAGCGCCAAGCCCCGACGCCGCCCACCGACGGCTCGCGCACGCTCTACGTGCTGGAGAATGGGCGTCCGCGCCCGGTCAACGTCAAGATCGGCTCCACCGACGGCGAACTGACCGAGATCATTTCGGGCCTGGACGAAGGCGCTCAAGTCATCACAGCGTCGCAGCAGCGGAGCTGACACCGTGGCCGTGGGCGCGACCCTCATCACCTTCGACAAGGTCTGGAAAAGCTATGGCCAGGGCGAGGCCAGGGTGCATGCGCTGGCCGGCGTCGACCTTGCCATCCGCCGCGGTGAATTCGTCGCCATCATGGGGCCGTCCGGCTCCGGCAAGTCGACGGCGATGAACATCATCGGCTGCCTCGACACGCCGACGGCCGGAACCTATTCCTTCATGGGAATCGATGCCGGCCGGCTCGACCGCAACCGCCGCGCCATGCTGCGCAATCTCTATGTCGGCTTCGTCTTCCAAGGCTACAATCTGCTGGCCCGCACCACGGCGGCGGAAAATGTCGAACTGCCGCTGATCTATCGCGGCGTCGCCGCTCGCGAACGCCGCGACCTTGCCATGCAGGCGTTGGCAGAGGTCGGCCTTGTCGGCCGCGAGCACCACACGCCGGCCGAGCTCTCCGGTGGCCAGCAGCAGCGCGTGGCGATCGCCCGCGCCATCGTCACCCGCCCGACGCTGCTCGTCGCCGACGAGCCGACCGGCAATCTCGACACCGCACGTACGCACGAGATCATGGAATTGCTGACCCGGCTGAACAAGGAGCTTGGCCTGACCATCGCCATGGTCACCCACGAGGCCGACGTCGCCGGCTATGCCGAACGCACAATTCGCTTCCTCGACGGGCATGTCGCCTCCGACACCATGAAGATCGAGGTGGCACAACCATGATCTGGGAAACCGTCCGTCTCTCGCTCCGCTCGATCCGTCGCAACGTGCTGCGCTCATTCCTGACCTTGCTCGGTATCGTCATCGGCGTTGCCGCCGTTATCGCGATGCTGACCATCGGCTCTGGCACCACCGAAAAGGTCAAGGCCGACATCTCCAAGCTCGGCAGCAATCTGCTGGTCGTCCGCTCCGGCCGTCCGGCCGGCCCCGGAGGCCCGGGTGGGCTCGACCAGGTGGTGCGTCCGCTGGCCGAAAAGGACCTGGCGGCGCTGGTGGCGCATCTGACCGGTGCGCGCGCCATTTCGCCGGCCTCGCAAAAGCAGGTACGTGTCATCTTCGGCACCGAGAGCCTGACCTCGGGCGTCACCGGCACCGACAGTGCCTATCTCGACGCGCGCGACTGGAAGCTGGTGTCCGGCCGGCCGTTCAGCGATTCCGAGACCCGCTCGGGCACCGGCGTATGCCTGATCGGCGAGACAGTGCGCCAGCAATTCTTCGGCGCCGGCGACCCCGAGGGCGAGATCATCCGCGTCAACCGCACCTCCTGCAAGATCGTCGGCCTGCTCGAGCCCAAGGGCTATACCGGCTTCGGGCAGGATCAGGACAACGTCGTCCTGATGCCGCTGCATGCCTATCAGCGTCGCATCGCAGGCAACCGTGACATCGACAACATCTACATCGCCGCCGACGACCGCACGCCGACCAGCGAGTTGCAGCCGCGCGTCGAGGATATTTTGCGCGACGCGCGCCGCATCACGCCGGACCGCGAGAGCGATTTCGCCATCCGTGACATGACCCAGATCGCCGACGCCATGGCCAGCGCCACAACCACCATGACCGGCATGCTGGGTGCTGTCGCCGGCGTCAGCCTGCTGGTCGGCGGCATCGGCATCATGAACATCATGCTGGTCTCGGTCACCGAGCGTACACGCGAGATCGGCATCAGGCTGGCCATCGGCGCGCATGAAAAGCACATCCTCATCCAGTTCCTGGTCGAGGCGACGGTGCTGTCGCTGCTTGGCGGCATCATCGGCATCCTGATCGGCCTGGCGCTGGCCGGCCTCGCCGCGGTGACGCTGACCATCCCGTTCGCGCCAAGCCCGGCGGTCATCCTGCTCGCCGTCGGCTTCTCGGCGCTGATCGGCATGGTCTTCGGCTTCTTCCCGGCGCTACGCGGCGCCAGGCTCGATCCGATCGATGCGCTAAGGCACGAATAGGGCAACCCGATCGGAAGGCACCCCGCGCCCGGTCCGGTTTTGCACAGGCTTCGAAGTTCCCACCCCGCCCCGCCACTGTCGTCGCACCATTCGCGATGCTAGGGCAATTCACCCTGGGTGGAGGAATAGCGGATGAGCCAGAAGGCGGCTGATCCTGGTGATGGTCATCATCGAGGCCGCTCTTGCAGGCATCTGGTGGTATCTCGCCCGCTACGGCATGGCCAATCCCGACCGCGTCACACCAGACTTCCAGGCAGTCGTCGGCCAGACCATGGGGATGGCGATGGGCGGCTTGCTGGGCATCGGCTTTATCCTCTTCTTCGTCGCCGCCCGCAACGATCGCAAGGCGGCGCAGGACAAGACGCCCCGTTAATCCTTACTGGCAAAATGCCAATCGATCAGCGGCTTCATGTGCGGCGACAGCCCTTTCGGCAGGTCGGCGGCATCACGGATGATCACCGGTCCCTCGATCTCCGGATCGATTTCGGTGGCGACGAAGGCGGAGATGCGGCGCGCGATCTCATCGGCGGGCGCCGTCGCGTGATAGCGGCGGAAGATCACCGTTCCGCTGTTGGTCGACAGGGCGTGGTAGCGCTTGCCGCGTTCGGCATTCGACAGGTCGAGTCCGGTTTCCTCGCGCACCTCGCGGATCATGTTGAAATCGACATCGACCAGCCCATCGCGAAAATCGAGCGGCTCGAACGAGCCGGCGGCGAAATAGACGTGGCCGGCATTGACCGTGTGAATTCCCATGCGGATCGCCACGAGCGCATTGTCGCCGGCCACCAGCATGGCATGGGCATAAGCATGCTCGGCGCCCGAATTCTTGCGCCGTTTTCGCCACAGCAGGAACGTCGAGTAATTGACCGCATGGCAGCGGCCGACGAGACGGTTGTCGCGGTACGCGAGTTGCGACAGCAGCACCACTATGCCGTCGAACAGCGCCGGATTGGCGGCGATTTCGCGCTGCCAGTTCTCGGCGATGGCCTCTGCATTGTCCCAGGCGAAGGGATGCGGGCGGGGATCGAGCCTGACGTCGACGGCGTCGACCGGCAGGATGACATTGCGCGGCAGGTCGAAACTCATGGGCGTATCAAACGATGTCCAGGGTGATGGCCACCGGACAATGGTCCGACGCCTTCGGCCGATCCCAGCCGGCGCGCGGAAAGCGATCCACCTCCTGGCCGGGTGGGAAAATCGTGCGCCAGGGCTGGCCGTTGCGGATGATGTCGGGAACAGCCGTAGCGTTGCTGGCGGCGAGCCCCTTCGACAGCAGGATATAGTCAAGCTGGCACAGATGCCGCTCTTCCGGTCCGCGTGTGTGATAAAAACTCCAGCGGTCTATCTCGGGCCGCCGCTCGACGACATTTTCGCAGAAGCCGCCCGCCGTCAGCACGTTGATGCAGGATAGGCTCTCGTCGACCACCTCGAAGCGGTAGCCGTCGATCGCATCGCCGGCGACCATTACGCGTTGCCGGTAGTCATTCATGTCGCCACAGATCGCCCAGCGCTTGTCGGCGGCATGGTCCTTGCCGAAGCGCTCCTCGATGATCCGCCGCACGGCCTGCGCCTCGGCGATGCGAACCGGCATCGTCGCCTCACGCCCGTCAAACCCGTTGCGCGGCGAGCCCATCGACTTGAAGTGCACGAGATAGAGCGTCAGCGGCACGCCGCCCACCGTGATGTCGATTTCCAGGCAATCGCGCCGGAAGATGCGCTCATTGGCCTGGTTGCCAAGTGCCGCCAACTCCGGCGTGTGCAGCCCGAACTGCTCGTAGGTGACATAGGCGTGGCTGGTCATGCGCACGAATTCGATCGGCTGGCCGTGCGCGGTTTCGTTGCGCATCATCACGGCAACGTCGATGCCGCGCGAATCATTGCCCGACGTGATGTATTTCTGCCGGTAGCCTTGTCCCACCATCTTGAACAGGTAACCGTATTCGAAGGCCTTCAGCGCCTCGATATTGTCGACCTCCTGCATGCAGACGATGTCGGCGCGGGTGGCCGCGATCGCCAGTGCCGTCAACTGGCGCGTGTCGTCGGACTGGGCGATGGCGCTTGCCTGCTCCAGCATCTTGTATTCCGCCTCGCTCTGGATATCGAACAGCGCCAACGTTCGATCTTCGTTGAGCTGGTTGCGATAGCCGGAAAAATCGAACCTGTTCATCAGGTTCTCGACATTGAAAGTGGCAAGGCGCAGCGACATGCCATGACCTTTGCCCGCAAGTGCTGCAGAAAACAAGGTTGCAGGACCACCTAGGCAGACCGGTTGGTCCTGGGGGCATTCGCGCCGTGGTTGACCGGAACCTTTCCGTTCATCCGCCGTTCAGATGCAAACATCCACATTAGGCCCATTCCTCGGGTAGGCGTGGGGCCTGTATCTCTTGGAGAGTGCAATGAATTCGCTCTTTTCGTCCACGATAACATCAGGACTGGTAGCGCTCAGTATCCTCTCCGGCACCACGGCACCGTCCGCTGCCGGCCCGATCATACAGCCGACACTGTCGATTCCCACCAGCACCGCGGCACCGGCGGTCACCCCGGTCCGCGAGGAATGGGCGGGCGGCAACAACCGTCCGTTCTACAGTGATAATTGGAGGTGGCGCCGCCATGATGGGCGTCGCCACTGGAACCGTGACAACTGGGACCGCGGCAACTGGAATGGATGGAACCGCGGCAACTGGAATGGCGGAGATGACTGGCGTTGGCGCCACGGTCGCCACCATTATCGCGGCGGCCGCTATTACGATGATGGAGCGGCCGCAATCCTGGGCCTTGGGCTGGGGCTCGGCCTCGGCAGCATGTACAACAACTACAACTACTATGACAGGTACTATGTCAGGCCGGCGCCGCGCCATTATTACCGCGCAGGACGGCTTTCGAGCGCCCATGTCCAATGGTGCTACAACCGTTATCGGTCGTATCGCGCCTACGACAACACGTTCCAGCCTTATAGCGGCCCGCGCCAGCAGTGCTACTCGCCCTATAGCTGAGCTGCAGCCGACCTACCGGCAGAATAAGGAAACGGCGCCACGAGGCGCCGTTTCAGATTCCAGCTGTATGTGCTGATCTCGCTTAGTTTTTCGCCTTGTCGACCAGCTTGTTCTTCGAAATCCAGGGCATCATCGCGCGCAGCTTGGCGCCGACTTCCTCGATCTGATGGCTGTCGTTCATGCGGCGGATGCCCTTGAAGCGTGACATGCCAGCGCGGTATTCCTGCATCCACTCCGACGTGAACTTGCCGGTCTGGATGTCCTTCAGCACGCGCTTCATCTCGGCCTTGGTCTCGGCGGTGATGATACGCGGACCCGAGACGTATTCGCCCCATTCGGCGGTGTTCGAGATCGAGTAGTTCATGTTGGCGATGCCGCCTTCATAGATCAGGTCGACGATCAGCTTGACCTCGTGCAGGCACTCGAAATAGGCCATCTCCGGCGCGTAGCCGGCTTCCACCAGCGTCTCGAAGCCGGCGCGGATCAGCTCGACCAGGCCGCCGCACAGCACGACCTGCTCGCCGAACAGATCGGTCTCGCATTCCTCGCGGAAATTGGTCTCGATGATGCCCGAACGGCCACCACCGACGCCGCAGGCGTAGGACAGCGCCAGGTCGAGCGCATTGCCCGAAGCGTCCTGGTTGACGGCGACCAGGCAGGGCACGCCGCCGCCCTTCTGGTATTCGCCGCGCACTGTATGGCCGGGACCCTTGGGCGCGATCATGACGACGTCGACCGTCGACTTCGGCTCGATCAGGCCGAAATGCACGTTGAGGCCGTGCGCGAAGGCGATCGCGGCGCCGTCGCGGATGTTCGGCGCGATCTCGTTCTTGTAGATGTCGGCCTGCAGTTCGTCAGGCGTTGCCATCATCATCAGGTCGGCCCATTTGGCGGCGTCAGCCACGCTCATCACCTTGAGCCCGTCGGCCTCCACCTTCTTGGCGGTCGCCGAGCCGGCCTTGAGGCCGATTGCGATCTCCTTGGCGCCGGAATCCTTGAGGTTGAGCGCATGCGCCCTGCCCTGGCTGCCATAGCCGATGATGGCGACCTTCTTGCCCTTGATCAGGTTGAGATCGGCATCACGATCGTAATAGACGCGCATTTTGTCTTCCTTCCCGTTTTTATGAATCAGCCTTGCGGCCGGTTTTTGCTCCGAAAAGAGCGAGAAACTGCTGCGTCGCCCGCGCGGCATCGCCGCCGATCGCCGCCTCAGTCAATTCCAGCCGGTCGCCGAGCAGCAGACGTATCTGCACGTCACGGGCGACCAGCCCGAAAAAGGTGCGGAACGCCGTTTCGGCATCCGCGAAGTCGAGCCACCCGGCCTGGCGACCGGCCTCAAGGACAGGCTTCAACCGCTTGGCCAGCGCAAAACGGCCATTCTCCAGCACCACGGCGCCGAGATTGTCCTTTCCCGATCCGGCATGGCCGACCGCCACACGATTGAGCGCGATCGAGGTGTCGCTCGAAATTACCTTCAGCCAGTCGGAAGCAAAGCGTTCCAGGCTTGCCGTCAGCGAGGCCAGATCGAGCCCCTTGCCGTCGACCGGCGCCACCCGCACTTTCGAGGCCTGCCACTGCACTGTCGCCGTCAGCAACCCGTCACGATCGCCGAACCATTTGTAGAGCGTTTCCTTGGAGCAACTCGCACGGCGCGCCACGGCGGTCATGGTCAGCTGATCGCCCTCCTCGACCAGCAGCCGCAACGCCGCGTCGAGAACGGCCTTCTGCCGCTCTGTCAGCGCTTGGCTGTTGTCGATCTCGGGTAGGATGTGCAACACGCTCTTCTCTCAAAGGCAAGGCTGACCGGTTATCCCCGACCAGCCGTACCGTACGTTACGGTTCGCCTAATCTATGGCGTATTGTTTTGAGCCTTGCAAGCCCTATTTCTGTCTGGACGGCATCAGCGCCGGACGGCTTGCGCGGGAAAGAAGATGCTGATCGGGTTGCTTGCCTTGACGGTTGCCGCCGCGTTCTCCGGCGCTGCGATCTATGTCAGCGTCGCCGAGCAACCGGCGCGGCTTCGTCTCGATGACAAGGCGCTGCTGCAGGAATGGCAGCCTTCCTACAAACGCGGCGCCGCCATGCAGGCGTCGATTGCCATTGTCGCCTGCGTTCTCGGTCTGGTTGCCTGGTGGCAGGCCGGCGGTCTCGCCTTTCTGGTTGGCGCCGTGTCGATCATCCTGCCCTGGCCGTGGACGCTGATCGCCATGATGCCGACCAACAGGGTGCTGGAGGCGATGGACGCAGGCGCCGCCAATCCGCAAGCCAGGTCCCTGATCGTCAAATGGGGCAATCTGCATCTGGTTCGTACCGCACTTGGCGTGCTGGCGACGCTGGCGTTTCTCTGGGGCAGCCATCTGGCCTGATCTCGCCAAGCCGGCTCGCCGCCGTGGCATCAGTCCGCGGCGGGCGGATGACGCAACCGTCCGAGCAGTGCTGAGACCATGGTCAACTCATCGGCCGAGAGTTTGGCGCCGACCAGTTCGGCGATCGACCGTCCGTAGACAGCCCACATCTGGCGCCGCGTCTCGCGGCCCTTGGGAGTGATGCGGATGGTCTGGCCGCGACCGTCATCGGCCACCGGCAGCTTCTCGACAAGTCCATCGGCCTCGAGCCGCGCCAGCAGCCGCGAAATGTTGTATTGCGCGAACAGTGTGCGCTCGATCAGTTGAAACGGTCGCAGCCCGCCCTCGCCCGCCTCGGCGAGCTCATGCAGCACGTCATACCAGGCAAGCGGCGGCACGCCAGCGGCCTTCAACGCCTCTTCAGCGCTTTCCATCAGCTGGCGCGAAACGCGCATCAGGCGGGCCCAGGCCTTGATGGCTTCGGGCGAGGGCATGGTCCTTTCGGTCATGGTCCAGCATAGGCAATAGATGCAATTGCATCAAGCTTGACGATCAATGCATGCGCATCTACATAGATGCAATAGCATTAACTATGGAAAGCCAATCCTATGAAACACGAAATCTGGAAACTCACCGAAATTGGGGAGAGCGAAATGGCCAATAAACTCATCCTCGTCAGCCATCATCTCTGCCCCTATGTGCAGCGCGCCGCGATTTCACTGGCTGAAAAGGGCGTGCCGTTCGAACGCGTCGATATCGACCTCGCCAATAAGCCGGACTGGTTCAAGGCAATCTCGCCGCTCGGCAAGGTGCCGCTGCTGCGCGCGCAGCGAAATGGCGAGGAAACGGTGATCTTCGAATCCGCGGTCATCCTCGAATTCCTCGAAGAGACGCAGGCCAATCCTCTCCACCCCGCCGACCCCTATACCCGCGCCCGGCATCGTGCCTGGATCGAATTCGGCTCGGCAACCCTTAACGCCATCGGCCGGTTCTATTCAGCCTCGACCGAGGCCGGCTTCCTTGCCGAGTCCGGTTCATTGTCAGCGATGTTCGATCGTGTTGAGGCCGAGTTGGCGGAATGCATACGGAACGGACCATGGTTCGCGGGTGAGCGCTTTTCGCTCGTCGATGCCGTCTACGGCCCGATCTTCCGTTACTTCGATGCCTTCGACCGGATCGGCGATTTCGGCATCCTGGAGGGCAAGCCGCTCGTCCGGGCCTGGCGCAAGGCATTGAGTGAACGGGCGTCGATCAAGCACGCCGTGGCACCGGACTACCCGCGGGGCCTGGGTGCGTTCCTGCAGGCAAAGGGATCGTACCTTTCGAGCCTCATTGGCCGAAGCGATCCGGCCACTTCGCCTCTGCAAGCCCGATCCGCCTGAACGGATCGATCACGGTTCCAGCCACCATCGAGGCGAGGAAAGCCGAATGGCCGGGACAATCCTTCAGCGGCCGGACGAAATCAGGTTGCGGATCGGGCTTTCTCCGGCTGACGGACCGGCTCAACCTTGGGCGGCATCAAAATCGGCGCGCGCTGTTCGCACCGCATCGTGGTTGAGTTCGGCCCACAGAATCAATTGATGAAAGGCGCCGAACATCGAGCGCCCGAGATCGGTCAGGCTGTATTCAACACTCGGTGGTTTGGTCGGGAACACCTCACGATGGACATAGCCATCGCGCTGCAAATCGTGCAGCGTCTGGGTCAGCATGCGTTGCGAAATATCGGGCACCAGGCGCCTCAACTCGCCAAAGCGATAGGGTCTTTCAGCCAGCGCCATCATCAGCAGCGATCTCCATTTGCCGCTGACGCCCTGGATGACATCGCGAACTGGACAATTGGCGAAATTGCCGCCGCCGGAGATGGCCTTGTAGACCTCCATCTTCGATTTCAGATTGATGACCTTGCCGTCCATGGCTGGTTCCCTGCCTGTGCCTACCTCCCGAAAAACTGCCTTCTTTACGGCGGTGGGTCAATTCCTATTTTAGCGCTGGTCTCTTTCCGAGACCATCACTCGATCCGCCCTTGCGGGCGCAACGTCAGGATCCCCCATGACCGAAACCCTTCTCGTCACCGGCGCCTCCGGCCAGCTTGGCCGCGGCGTCATCAACTATCTCTTGGACACGCACAAAGTTCCGCCGGCAAAGATCATCGCCACCACACGCAATCCAGAAAACGGGGCCGATCTAGCGGCGCGCGGCGTTGTCGTCAGGGCCGCCGATTTCAACGACGCGGCCTCGCTGGAAACCGCATTCAAGGGTGCCGACAAGGTGCTGATCATCTCGACCGGCGATCTCGATCTCAAAAGCGGCAAGCGCCTGAGGCAGCACGAAAATGCAGTCGCAGCGGCCAAGAACGCCGGCGTTTCGCATCTGCTCTACACGTCGATGCCCAATCCGGAGCCGGTGTCGCCGGTCCTGTTTGCCGGCGACCACTACGGCACCGAGCAGGCGATCAAGGCGAGTGGCATCCCCTACACGATCTTCCGCAACGGCTGGTACCAGGAGAACCTGTTCATGGCCCTGCCGCACGCGATCGCCTCTGGACACTGGTATACGTCCGCCGGCGAAGGCCGCATTGCGCACGGCGCACGCGATGACATGGCAGCAGCGATTGCCGCCGGCCTCGCCGGCGCCTCGAACGAAAGCAAGACCTACACGTTGACCGGCCCGCACGCCTACACCACGGCCGAAATCGCCGCCCTGGTGAGCGAGGTCACCGGAAAGCCGCTCAATGTCGTGCAGGTTCCGGATGAAGCCTTGACGGAAGGGGTGAAGGCAGCAGGCGTTCCCGAGGATTTCGCTGACGTCGTCGTGTCGTTCGACGCAAACACGCGCGCAGGCCGCATCGCCATTGTGACCGACGCGATCGAGACGCTTTCCGGCAGGACGCCAAAGACGTTGAAGCAATTTCTCGAGGCGAACAAAACCGCATTGGCGGGCTGAGGCGGCATTTTCGCCGGTATGGCAGGGCTGTGCTGTCAGGCACAGCCCGTTTGCCAATCGCCTGTCTAGATCGCTACTTGGGTTCCGATTTCCACCACACGGCCGGTCGGGATCTGGAAATACTCCGTCGCATCGGCCGCCGTGCGCGCCAGGCCGATGAACAACCGGTCCTGCCACACCGGCATGCCTGAATTGGGCGAGGCCTTGAGCGAGCGCCGCGACAGGAAGAACGACGTCGTCATGATGTCGAACTTCCAGCCCTGCTTGCGGCAGATCGCCAGCGCACGCGGGATGTTGGGCTGCTCCATATAGCCGAAGGTCAGCGTCACCCGCATGAACAGCTCGTTGACCGTCTCCATCTTGACCCGGTCGCTGTCGGGCACCACCGGCTGAGGCGCCGTCACCACCGAGAGGATGACGTTCTGCTCGTGCAGCACCTTGTAGTGCTTTAGGCTGTGCATCAGCGCGGTTGGCGCGCTGAGCGGATCGCTGGTCAGGAACACGGCGGTGCCGGACACCAGCTGAGGTTTCTTCTTCAACAGATTGCCGGCGAGGAAATCGAGCGGGATTTCGTTGCGGCGGGTCTTGTCGAACAGATAGCGACTGCCGCGCACCCAGGTCCACATGGCCATGATGATAGCGAAGGCCACCGCCAACGAGGCCCAACCGCCCTCGAATACCTTGACGATGTTGGAGGCAAAGAAGCCGATATCGATGAACATGAACAGCGCCGTCAGCGCGATTGCCGGCCAGAGGTTCCATTTCCAGATACGCGTCATGATCACGAAGAGCAGGGTCGTCGTCACCAGCATGTTGCCGGTCACCGAGATGCCATAGGCCGAGGCCAGCCTGCTGGACTCGCCGAAGCCGACGACAAGCATCATCACCACCAGCGCCAGCAACAGATTGACGCGCGGCATGTAGATCTGGCCGGACTGCTTTTCCGACGTGTGCAGGATTTCCAGGCGCGGCAGCATGTTGAGCTGCACCGCCTGCCGGGTCAGCGAGAAAGCGCCTGATATGACCGCCTGGCTGGCGATCACCGTCGCAGCGGTCGCCAGCACCACCATCGGGATCAGCGTCCAACCCCCGTTCATCTCGAAGAATGGATGGCCGACGACTCCGCCGTTGGCCAGCACGAAGGCGCCCTGCCCGGCATAGTTGAGCAGCAGACAAGGGAACACGATCGCCAGCCAGGCGAGCACGATCGGTTTGCGGCCGAAATGACCGAGATCGGCATAGAGCGCCTCGGCGCCGGTGACGGCAAGGAAGACGGCGCCGACGGTGACGAAGGCAACGTCGGGCGAATTGATCAGAAAGGCGACGATATGGTGCGGGCTCACCGCCCACAGGATTTCCGGGTCGGCGATGATGTGATTGAGGCCGGAAAGGCCAATGGCGAGGAACCACACGGCGGTTACCGGGCCGAACACCAAGCCAACACCACCCGTGCCGAACCGCTGCACCGCGAACAATATGGCCAGGATAACCAACGTCAGCGGTACCACATAAGGCTGGAAGGCAGGCGTGACGACATTCATGCCCTCGACCGCCGAAAGGACCGAGATGGCCGGCGTGATGACGGCATCGCCGAAAAACAGAGAGGCCCCGACGATGCCGATGGCGAGAATGATCGCCGAGCGCGTCGGGAAGCTGCCGCGCGCCAGCGCCATCAGGGACAGCACGCCGCCCTCGCCACGGTTGTCGGCGCGCAGCACGAACATGATATATTTTACTGTAACCGTAATCGTGAGCGACCAGATAATCAGCGACAACACACCAAGGATGTCGCCACGATCGGCGACATCGCCGCCGGACGAGGCGTGCAAAGCTTCGCGAAAGGCGTAGATCGGGCTGGTGCCAATATCACCATAGACGATACCGAGCGCGCCCAGCATCAGGACCTTGGTGCTGTGCTGTTCGACCTCTGGATGGCTTGATTGTTCGACGGGTTCTGCCTCAGTACCAGCATTGGTAAGGGCCATGGACGACACTCCGATAAGCGCGCGGTGCTCTACGCTTGCTGCGATGCAATATCAAGTGCCGTCGGGTAATGGCTGCCATGTCTGTCGCGCGAAGCTGCCATCGCTACCACCCGCAGGCCTTGAGAAATCGCCCCACCGTGCCGGCCATGCCATACTCCAACGCGTCGGCTGTCAACCCGTGTCCGATCGACACTTCGGCCAATGCCGGAATGCGCTTGGCAAGCGCAGGCAGATTGCTAACCACCAGATCATGCCCGGCATTGACCTGAAGCCCGGCAGCAAGCGCTGCATCGGCGGTTTTTCCCAACCTTTCCAATTCCTTGGCCGCCTTGGCGGAATCCGAATGACAGCTTCCATACGGACCCGTGTAGAGCTCGATACGATCGGTCCCGGTATCGCGCGCGGCAGCCACGCAATCGGGGTCCGGATCGGCAAACAGCGACACGCGAAAGCCTCCCTTTTTCAGGCGTTTGACGACCGGAGTAAGGAACGCAGCCTGGGCCGCGAAGTTCCAGCCGTGGTCGGAGGTTGCCTGGGCCGGATCGTCCGGCACCAGTGTCACCTGTTCGGGCTGATGCTTTTCCACAAGTGCCAGGAACTCCTCGGTCGGATAGCCCTCTATGTTGAATTCGGCGCGCGGAAACTCGTCGTCGATCAGCGACCGGATCTCGGGCAGGTCGGAGTGTCTTGTGTGCCGCTCGTCGGGGCGCGGATGCACAGTCAGCCCATGCGCCCCGGCCAGGAGCGCAATGCGGCCGAGGCCGGTGACGCTGGGCCACGGCAGGTCGCGCCGGTTGCGCAGCATGGCGATGGCATTGAGATTGACGGAGAGTTTTGCGGGCATGGCGATGGCCTCGGAAATCATTCGATGCGCCACCTATAAAGCGTTTGACGGGAACAGTAATGCCTTCGGTGGGAACAGACTGGGGGTTTCGGGTGTTCCAGGAGCCTGATGAATGAGTCCGGGAAAGGACGCACCCATGAATTTTCTCGATGCCGTGCCGGCCATTCGCCGTGTCGAGACCACTCGTGATGACCTTTTCGCCATCGATGTCGTCGGGCACGTCTCCGCGGCCGACGGCGAAAACCTTTTCGGCTTGCTGGAGGCTGCCTATGCCCTCCACCAGCGCATCGACGTGCTGGTGCGCCTCATCGACCATGAGGGCGTCGACTGGGCCGATATCGCGGACGAGACCCTCAAGCAGGGCGCCATCCATGCATTGGAACATGTCGGACGTTGCGCGACGATAGGCGAACCGGATTGGATAGCGGACGCGCAACGCTTTCTGCCGTCCTCGCCGCCGATCGAATTCAGGCACTTCAAGATCGAGGACGAAGCCGCGGCCTGGCAATGGCTTGCTGCGCGGCCTGTCGGGGAACGACAGCGTCCCGCCGCCTCTACCTGACGATCGTCAGCCGCTCCGCCGCCCGCGTGATGGCCGTGTAGAGCCAGCGCTGGCGGGTTTCCTTGAAGGCCCAGCTTTCATCGAACAGCACGATCTCGTTCCACTGCGAGCCCTGTGCCTTGTGCACGGTCAGCGCGTAGCCATAGTCGAAATCGTCGAATCGCTTCTTCTGCTGCCAGGGGATATCGGCGTCGGGATCCTCGAAAGCCGCCTTGAGCAACTTGATCTTGGCGACGCCGCGATCCGGATCGTCCTCTTCCGGCGAAACCAGCAGATTGATGCCTGGCTTCACCGTCTCGCGCGACGAGGTCATCACCTTCCACAGCGAGCCGTTGAGCAGACCCTTGGCCGGATCGTTGCGCAGGCAGACCAGCTTGTCGCCGGCCTGCGGATACTCGGCATTGAAGCCTTTGAGCTCGCGCAGTCGCTGATTGTAGCGGCGCCGGGTTCGGTTAGTGCCGACCAGAACCTGGTCGGCCTTCAGCACCAGCTCCTGGGTGACGTCTTCCTTGCCGATGACCTGCGCCGTGCCGTAGTCGCCACGCATGAACTCACGGCCCTCGCGCACGTCGAGCGCCAGCCGCAGGATCGGATTGTCGCGCGCCTGCCGGTGAATTTCGGTGAGCAGGAAATCCGGCTCGTGATCGGTGAAGAAGCCGCCACCCGAGATCGGCGGCAACTGGCCGGGGTCACCGAGCACCAGGATCGGCGTGCCGAAACTCATCAGGTCGCGGCCAAGCTGCTCGTCGACCATCGAGCATTCGTCGATGACGACCAATTTCGCCCGCGAGATCGGGCTCTGCCGGTTGAGCGAGAAGGTCGGCGACATCGAGGTCTTGCCGGTGACCTCGTCCGACACCGATTCCTCGCCTTTCGGCCTGTAGATCAGCGAATGGATGGTGCGCGCATTGACCGCGCCCTTGGAGCGCAGAACCTGTGCGGCCTTGCCGGTGAAGGCGGCGAACTGTACCTGGCCGTCGACATGTTCGGCGAAATAACGTGCCAGCGTCGTCTTGCCGGTGCCGGCATAGCCAAACAGCCGGAACAGCTGCGGCTTTCCGGTCTTCAGCCAGCGAGCAACCGCTTGCAGCGCCTCGTCCTGTTGGGGAGAGAATTCCATCAGCGCGAGAGACCGGATTCGCAAGGGAAAGACAAGACAGCCATCACCACCATCGACGGGTCGGGCGCCTCAGTGCCACCGACAGGATCAGGCTATCAGGGGCAAATCAGAACGTAAAGAGAACGCACGATCTAGCTCGACGTCCTTGGGACGGGTTGCCGACCTATCGGGTCGGGCCGCCACGACCCTATCGGGCCGGGCCGGGATCGTTCTCAAGCAGGATCGGCTTGCCGTGCGGGGTGGCATGCGCGGCGCGTTCCCAGGCCTCGGCCATCGCGTCTACATCCGCCTTGGCGGCCAGCCCCTTGGACGCAAGCAAGCCCTCCAGCGCTGCCAGCCAATGTTCGTAATAGTCATGGCCGTCAGCCGCGGCACCTGGGTCCTTAACTTGCGCCGACAGCGCCTGCGCCCATTCGCTCCACGAAAACACACCCTTGTCGTGCAGCGCCACCGTCATGGCGAAGGCTTCGGCCTGCCATGGCTCGGCAAACACCGGGGCATCGATCCCCGGTGGCAGATCTGCGACGACGCCGTCACGCCGGCTCAAGATAGCTCTCCCAGGCGTCGATCGACACGCTCAGTGTCGGGTCGGCCCCCTCGCCCCAAATCTCCAACCCGTCGAAAACCACGGTGTAGACCCATTGCGGGTTTTCGCCGTGCCCATGCGCGTTGCTGTCGGGAAACACAAACCCGCCGCGCACCGCCTCGATCGTTCCATGCTTGCCGCGTGCGTAGCGCGGCAGCCGCGTGTGGCCGGTCGGGTTGAAGTTCTTGGTCCGCACGGCATCGCCGGCCTTGAACCGCGCCGCTTGCGCCACCGGCCGGTCGCAAGGACCGCCCTTGGCCAGCACTGCGGGCACGTTTTCCGCCTTCAGCACTCTTTTTGGTGTTGCCGCCGGATCGACCGCCCGGCCCTCGGCCAGGTCGCGCTCGCTGACGAAGCCATGGCGCTTGAGCAGGATCTCCAGCGCCTTGATCCAGATCTCGTAGTAGCTGGAGGCATAATAGTCGGCCGGATGCAGCGATTCCCGTGCATGCCGGCTCTCGTCGATATTCCACGCGCCCATGGCGCCGGCAGTCAGCGTCACGCCGAGCGCCCGCCTTTCCCAGGCGGCATGAAAATACGGCTCGTCCTTTTCGGGCGCGACCGGGCCGAACCCCATCTGTCCGCCGAGATCCTGCGGCCCGTTCATGCCGGCTGTCTCGCCAGGCCGGTGCCGATCATCGCGTCGCGGCTCACCAGGTCCGCCAGCTGTTCCTCGCTCCAGCCGTCGGTGCCCGCAGGCCGCATCGGCACGACGAGATAGCGCAGCTCCGCGGTCGAATCCCAGACGCGGATCTTCTTGGCCGTCGGCACCGTCAGCCCGAATTCCTCCAGCACCCCGCGCGGATCGATGACGGCGCGCGACCGATAGGGCGGCGCCTTGTACCAGACCGGCGGCAGGCCGAGCACCGACCACGGATAGCAGGAGCACAGCGTGCAGACGACGAGGTTATGCGTCTCCTCGGTGTTGAAGACAGCCTGCATATGTTCGCCCTGACGGCCGGCATAACCGAGCGATCCGATCGCCGCCGTCGCATCGCGTTTCAGCCAGTCGGCAAAGTCCGCGTCGGCCCAGGCCCTGGCCACTACCCTGGCGCCGTTGCGCGGCCCGATTTTTGTTTCATAGGTGTCGACGATGACGTCGATCGCCGCCGGATCGACCAGCCCCTTTTGAGTGAGGATGGTTTCCAGCGCGCGCACGCGGGCGGCAAACGGATCGAGTTCGTTGTCGTGGTCATGGTCGTGGGACATGGCGACAAATTGCGTTTCCCGTGATGCCACCGCAAGCGCAACGCCTTGGGCCAGCGGCACATGGCGCTGGCCCTGCTACATCATTCGGCGGCCGCCCGCTGCGGTTCGGGCAGCATTTCCTGCTTGGCATCGAGTGGCGAGGGCTGGTCGACGTCTTCGACCGCGCTCCGATCGCCCTTGCGCTTCGACCAAAGCCCGACCAGCCAGCCCGAGAAATTCTCCATGTAGACATAGATCACCGGGGTCACGAACAGGGTCAGCGCCTGCGAGGCGAGCAAACCACCGACAACGGCAACGCCTAGCGGCTGGCGCAACTCGGCGCTGGCGCCGGTGCCCAGCGCGATCGGGAAGGTTCCCATCAGTGCCGCCAGCGTCGTCATCATGATCGGCCTGAACCGCATCAGGCAGGCCTTGTGGATGGATTCCTTCGCGGACATGCCATCACGTCGGAGCTCGAGCGCGACGTCGACCATCATGATGCCGTTCTTCTTGACGATGCCGATCAGCATCAGGATGCCGATCACCGCGATGACAGACAGATCCATGCCGGCGAAGCGCAAGGCAACGACGGCACCCAGCACAGCCGACGGCAGGCCGGTGAGAATCGTGAGCGGGTGGATGAAGCTCTCGTACAGGATGCCGAGCACGATATAGATGGTCAGGATCGCGCCGCCGACCAGAAGACCCTGGTTGGCTAGTGAGTCCTGGAAGGTCTTGGCCGTGCCGGCAAACGTGGTCGAGACCGCCGTCGGCATGCCGATCTGCTCTTTGAGCGCGTCGATGCGCGCTACGCTGTCACCCAGCGCCACGCCCTGCGGCAGGTTATAGGAGATGGTCACCGCCGGAAGCTGGCCGAGCTGGTTGACGGTCAGGGCGCCTGCCGTGCGATCGACCCGGGCGAAGGCACCAAGCGGAACCAGACTGCCGCTCGCCGTCCTCATCTGGATGGCGAGCATCCGCTCCGGCGACCATTCGATCTTGGGATCGAGCTCTGTGACGACTTCGTAGCTGTCGGCCGAACCGAAGATCGTTGAAATCTGGTCGGTGCCGAAGCCGCCATAGAGGGCGGAGCGCAGCGTGGCGGTATCGATGCCGAGCTGCGCGGCCTTATCGCGGTCCACCACCAGCGTCGCCTGCAGTGCATTGTTCTGCAGGTCGCTGGTGACATCGGTGAAGTTCGTATGGTCGGCCGCCATCGCGTCATTCAGTTTCTGCGCCCAGGTGTCGGTCAGCCCGGTATCGAGCCCTTGAACCACGAGCTGGTAGGCGCTGGCCGACGACCGTGCGCCCAGCCTCAGGTTCTGCACCGGTTGCATGTAGGCCTCGATACCCGCCACGCCGGCCAGTTGCTTGCGCAGATCCGAAAGCACCTTGTCGATATCGGGACGCTGGTCCTTGCCCTTGAGCTGGACGAAGAGTTGCCCCTGGTTGAGCGCATTGTTGCCGCTCCCCGCCGACCACGCCACATGGTCGACATAGGGCGAATGCGAGAAGACGCTGGCGACCTGCCCTTGCAGCTTGGACATGGCGTCGAACGAGATGTCCTGGCGCGCGATGGTGGTCACCGATATCTGGCCGATATCCTCTTGCGGGAAGAAGCCCTTCGGCGAGGCCTCGATCAGCCACACCGAGGCTGCCGCGGTTCCCATGAAGACGAGGAACACCAGGAAGGTGTGCCTCAGGCAGAAACTCAAGATCCGGTCGTAGCCGCGTGTAACGAGGTCCCGTTTATGGCCAGGGCCATGCCTGTCGCGGTCCGCCTTGCTGACCGACAACAGGCGCGAGCACAGCATCGGCGTCAGCGTCAGCGATACGAACATCGACGCCAGTATGGCGACCGTCACCACGACGGCGAACTCGTTGAAGATGCGGCCGATAACGCCGCCCATCAGCAGCACCGGGATGAACACGGCCACCAGCGAGATCGAGATCGAGATGATGGTGAAGCCGATTTCGCGCGCGCCCTTCAGCGACGCATCGAAGGCCGACAATCCATCCTCCTCCATGTGGCGGAAGATGTTTTCCAGCATCACGATAGCGTCGTCGACGACAAGGCCGACCGCCAGCGTCAGGCCCATCAGCGATATGTTGTCGATGGAAAAGCCGAACAGGAACATCGCGCCAAGCGTGGCAATCAGCGAAATCGGCACCGCCACGGCCGGGATGATGGTTGCCGTCACCCGGCGCAGGAACACGAAGATCACCATCACCACCAGCGCTATGGTCAACAGCAGCGTGAACTGCACGTCGTCGACGGCCTGGCGGATCGAGGTCGAGCGATCGTTGAGCAGCTTGATCGAGGCAGCGCCCGGCATCTGGTCCTGGAAGGACGGCAGCATCGCCTTGACCTTGTCGACGACGTCGACCGTATTGGCGTCGGGCTGGCGCTGCACCGCCATGATGATCGCGCGGGTGCCATCGTACCAACTTGCGGTCGTGGTCGTCTGCACCGAATCGACGACGCGGGTCACCTCGCCCAGCCGCACCGGGTGACCGTTTTTGGTGGCGATGATGATGTTGGAGAAACCGGCCGCGTCATTGAGCTGCGTGTTGGCGGTGATCGTGAGCTGCTGCTTGTCGTTCTGGAGCACGCCGAGCGGCGTGTTGCTGTTGGCGGACGCGATCGCCGCCTGCAGCTGATCGATCGAGATGCCGCGCGCGGCAAGCGCGGTCGGGTCGATCTGGATGCGCACGGCGTATTTCTGCTGGCCGAAGATCGAAACTTGAGCCACCCCGTCGATGGTCGACAGCGACGGCGAGATGACGTTTTCCGCGAAAGCATCGAGATCGGTCAGTGGAACCGTGTCGCTGACCAGCGACATCAAAAGAATGGGCGCGTCGGCCGGATTGACTTTGCGATAGCTCGGCGGCGACGTCATCTGCGGCGGCAGGGATCTTTGCGTGCGCGCGATCGCCGCCTGCACGTCAGCGGCGGCGGCGTCGATGTCCCGGTTAAGCACGAACTGGATGGCGATCGAGGTCGAGCCAAGCGAGTTGCTGGTCGAGATCGAATCGATGCCGGCTATGGTGGCGAACTGCTTGATCAGGGGCGTCGCCACCGATGTGGCCATGGTTTCCGGAGAGGCGCCGGGCAGCGAAGCCGAGACGTTGACCACCGGGAATTCGGCACTCGGAAGTGCTGCCACCGGCAGGAATTTGTAAGCGAACAGACCGCCCAGCACGAGGGCGAACGACATCAGAAGGGTGGCGACAGGCCGGCGTATGCAAAATTCGGAGATCATCGGGCTGCCTCGCCGGCCTTGGCCGCCTCGGCCACCTTGGGCGCGGCAGCACCCGCCGCAGCGTTGCCCTCATGCACAGCGGCGCCGTCCTTCAGCTTTGTCTGGCCTTCGGTGACAACTTTCTCACCGCTTTTCAGCCCTTGGCTGATGGCGCTGTTCTCGCCCTCGGTCAGCGCCACCTGCACCGGGCGCATTTCGACGGTGTTGTCGGGCTTGACGACATAGACGAACGGCCCCTTCTGGCTAGGCTGGACCGCTACCGTGGGAACGGAGGTCATCCGCGGCATGATGCCGGCGTCGAGCACGACATTCACATACTGCCCCGGCCATAGCGAAAGATCGGCATTCGGAATGCTTGCCCGTGTGGCGATCGTGCCCGACGCGGTGTCGACGCTTGAATCAACGAAATCGAGCGTGCCCTTGCCGATCGGCGTCGGGTCGCCGTCCTTGGTCAGCGTCACTGCCCCTTGCTGCGGATTTGCGAGTGCCTTGTGCAGCAGCGCCAGGTTGCTCTCAGGAAGATTGAAGTTGACCTGCAGCGGGTCCATCTGGGTGATGGTCACCAGCGGAGTGGCCGTGCTGCTGTTGCCATTGCTGGTGGTGACGAGGTCGCCGACGGTGACGTTGACCGCACCCAGCCTGCCGGCAATCGGCGCCGTGATCGTGGCAAAGCCAAGCTGGACGTTGTCGGCGTCGATCGTCGCCTTGTCGGCATCGACAGTCGCCGCGGCAGCCTTCGCCGCAGCGACTGCCTGGTCATAGGTCTGCTGCGTGCCGGCCTGCTTGGCGACCAGATCCTTGGCGCGCTGGAGATCCGACTGGGAGCTGGCGAGCATCGCCTGGTCCTTGGCGAGCGCCGCCTGATCCTTGGCCAGTTGCGCCTTCAGCGCCCGGTCATCGAGCGAAAACAGAACGTCGCCAACCCTGACCATCTGCCCGTCCCTGACGTCGATCGAGACGATCTGGCTGGATACCCGCGCATTGATGCTGACGACCGCCGGAGAGGAGACGAAACCGATCGCATAGCGCCGGATCGGGAAATCGGCGGTGGAGGCGACGGCCGAGAGGATCGAGGCCGAGCGGGCGCCACTGCCGCCACCTGCCGACTTGTCCCCCGCCGTCGGCTTGTCGGTTGCCGGTTTGTCCGCCGCCGCGACCTGCTTTGCGCCGGTAAGTTGCTGAACTCTGCTCAGCGTGTCCGGAGACAGATAGAGCCAGGCCGCGCCGACACAGGCGACCGCAAGCAATGAAAGAATGACTTTTCCACGCATCGACAAAAGGCCCTCTCTGTCCGACACGCCATAGCCAGGTGGTCGTATTCTAGCGCAACTCACGGCTCATTGCCGCGATTTCGCCGAATAGATAGGTCACGCCTTTGTCGGAAAAGGGCCAAAACACGGCATTACGAAGATTTAATGTGCACTGCACAATGGATGTGCAACACGGCTTGGCTCTCAATCCGAGAGTCCGGATCCCGTTTCGTAACGATCAGATGGTGCGCCCCACGACCTATCCAAGCATCGGCCAAAGCGTCGCCGCCAAGAGCACGCCCATGGAGATGTTGAACCATTTCAACCGCACCGGATCCGACAGGAAACCGCGCAGCGCGGTGCCGAACCCCGCCCACACGGAGACGCTTGGCAGATTGACGACGGTGAAGGCCACGGCGATCAACCGACAGGAATGGACGCTCAGGATTGGCGTAGACGGCCATGGCGGTGATCGCCATCACCCATGCCTTGGGATTGACCCACTGGAACGCCGCCGCATCGACGAAGCGCATCGGCCGCGCCTTCACCTCGCCCTTGCCGTTGAGCGAGCGCGACATGGCGATCTTCCAGGCGAGATAGAGCAGATAGACACCGCCGGCGATCTTCAATCCGGTGTGCAACGCCGGGAAAGCCGTAAGCACCGCACCCAGGCCAAGACCCACGGCGACCAGCAGCACCAGAAAACCGATGCTGATGCCCAGCATGTGTGGAACCGATCTGACGAGGCCGAAATTCACTCCCGATGCCAGAAGCATGAGGTTGTTCGGCCCCGGCGTGATCGAGGTTACGAAAGCGTAGACAAGCAGGGCAAGGAATGCGTCAAGCGACATGATATCCTCCCAGATATGTCAGCATTATTGTCGCTTCGTGAGGGCAGCGCAAAGGCCAGCGGCCGGCTCCTGGTCGAACCAGGCCCCCGCCGAAACTGTCGATGCGGCGGGCTTACATCGCCTGTGGGCCGCGGTTCAACGCCGCCACGCCGGTGCGGCAGATTTCGACCAGGCCGAGCGGCTTCATGATGGCGATGAACTGGTCGATTTTGGAGCCCTTGCCGGTGATCTCGAAGATGAAATGCTCGGTGTTGGCGTCGATGACGCTGGCGCGGAACGCGTCGGCCAGCCGCAGTGCCTCGACGCGGGCCTCGCCGGTGCCGGCCACCTTGACCAGCGCCAGTTCGCGCTCCAGCGGCCGCTCCTGGCCGGATTCGTGCGAACGCACGGTTAGATCGACGACGCGGTGCACCGGCACGATGCGCTCCAGCTGATGCTTGATCTGCTCCAGCACATGCGGCGTGCCGCGCGTCACGATGGTGATGCGCGACAAGTGCTTCTCATGTTCGGTCTCGGAGACGGTCAGGCTCTCGATGTTGTAGCCGCGCCCTGAAAACAGGCCGATGACCCGGGCAAGCACGCCCGGCTCGTTGTCGACCAGCACGGAGAGCGTGTGGTTTTCCGGCTTTTCGGTTTCCTTGGCGATGAAATAAGCGGAACCGGTCGGCTGTAGCTGTGCGTTCATGACATGAATCTCGATTTCAAGCTCTTGGATCTAATTCTCTGTTTGCGCACGGCTTCTAGCGACAGCCCTGCCCCGGTTCTGCTGGCTACACCAGTTCCCTGCCCCTGGCGTCGATGGCGTTGGCCACCGCCTCGTCGGTCGCCTCGTCGGGCAGCAGCATCTCGTTGTGCGCCTTGCCCGAGGGGATCATCGGGAAGCAGTTGGCGAGCGTCGCCACGCGGCAATCGAACAGCACCGGCTTCCTGACCGAGATCATCTCCTTGATCGCATCGTCCAACTCACCCGGCCTCTCGCAACGGATGCCGTGACCGCCATAGGCCTCCGCCAGCTTGACGAAGTCCGGCATTGCCTCGGTATAGGAATGGGACAGGCGATTGCCGTGCAGCAGCTGCTGCCACTGCCGCACCATGCCCATATACTGGTTGTTCAAGATGAAGATCTTGATCGGCGCGTCGTGCTGCACGGCGGCGCTCATCTCCTGCATCGTCATCTGCACCGAGGCATCGCCGGCGATGTCGATGACCAACGCGTCGGGATGCGCGATCTGCACGCCGAGTGCCGCCGGCAGGCCGTAACCCATAGTGCCCAGCCCGCCTGACGTCATCCAGCGGTTCGGCTTCTCGAAATGATAGTGCTGCGCCGCCCACATCTGGTGCTGGCCGACCTCGGTGGTGATGTAGGTGTCCATGCCCTTGGTCAGTTCGTAGAGCCGCTCGATGGCGTATTGCGGCATGATCACGTCGTTGTTCATCTTGTAGGCGAGCGAGTCGCGCGCACGCCATTTGGCGATCTGCTCCCACCAGGGATAGAGCGCCTTCTTGTCGGCCTTGGCGCTCGCCCGCCACAGCCGCACCATGTCCTCCAGCACCCGGCCGACGTCGCCGATGATCGGCACCTCGGTGTGGACATTCTTGTTGATCGACGACGGATCGATGTCGATGTGGATCTTCTTCGAGTTCGGCGAAAACGCGGTCAGCCGCCCGGTGATACGGTCGTCGAACCGAGCGCCGATGCAGATCATCACGTCGCAATCATGCATGGCCATGTTGGCTTCATAGGTGCCGTGCATGCCCAGCATGCCCATCCAGTTCTTGCCCGATGCCGGATAGGCGCCGAGGCCCATCAGCGTCGAGGTGATCGGAAAACCGGTGAGATCGACCAGCTCGCGCAGCAGATGGCTTGCTTCCGGGCCGGAGTTGATGACGCCGCCGCCGCTATAGATGATCGGCTTCTTGGCGCCGGCCATCAGCTCGACCGCCGCCTTGATCTTGTCCAGGTCGCCCTGGACCTTCGGCTGGTAGCTGGTGCGCGGCGCGATCTGCGGCGGGACGTAGAATCCCTTGGCGAACTGCACATCCTTCGGGATGTCGACGACGACCGGACCGGGGCGGCCGGTGGTCGCGACATGGAAAGCCTCGTGGATGGTCGCGGCGAGTTCGTTGACGTCCTTCACCAGCCAGTTGTGCTTGGTGCAGGGGCGCGTGATGCCGACCGTATCGCATTCCTGAAAAGCGTCGGAGCCGATCAGCGAGGTCGGCACCTGCCCGGTCAGGCAGACCAGCGGGATCGAATCCATCAAGGCGTCCTGCAGCGGCGTCACCGCATTGGTGGCGCCGGGGCCGGAGGTCACCAGCATCACGCCGGCCTTGCCGGTCGAACGCGCATAGCCTTCAGCCGCATGGCCGGCACCTTGCTCGTGGCGCACCAGGATGTGCTCGACCTCGTCCTGTTGAAAGATCTCATCATAGATCGGAAGGACAGCGCCACCCGGATAGCCGAAGACGTGCTTGACGCCATTGTCCTTCAGCGCCTGCACCACCATTTCGGCGCCTGTCATCTCGCGCCGCTCGTTCTTTCCGTTGCTCATCGGTCTTGTCCCGTACTGTCCGCCGTCAGGCGATTGCTGGTCGTTTAGTCGTGTTTCAGGCAATAAAAAAGGCTCCCGAGGGAGCCTGTGTCTGCGCATGGGGGGTTTCGCCCGGCGGTTACACCGCCTTGCCCATGCGCTTTCCTACGAGAATGAGTGCCGTTTTCATGGTGGCGGACACTAAGGGCGGGAAAGGCAGCCTGTCAACGGGAAAAATCGCGCCGGGACGTGCAGTGTGCCGGCGCGATTGCGGTGATCAGCCCGGCGCCTTGCAGCGGGAAACGCGCGGATCGCATTTGGACACCTTCCTGGCCTGCATCTTTGCCGGTGGACGGTGAGGCGCCGCCTTGGCCGGACCATGGTGCTGGGACATGCGCATGGCCAGTGCCTGCTGGTGCGGCCTTTGCGGCCCGGCCCCGCGTGTCAGGCGCTGGCTAGAAACCGACTTGGACGAAGCCGGGTTGGGCGGCGATTTTACAACGATGCGCCCATTGCCGGAGGTTTTGTCGGCATGGGCCTTGAGCGCATCGGCCTTCGCACCGTTGCCGGCGACCATGCGCTTGCGCACGGTGGCGCCCGGATTGCCCGCTGCCAGCGCGGCCGGAGAAAGGGCCTTGTCGCCGATCGACGTCTTGGAGCCATGGCCCACCACAGTTTGCCCGTTTCCATTGGGTGCCGTGGTGACGGGCGTTCCATTGCCTGCCAGCCTCTTGATCTCCGCGCCCTTGGAAGCATCGAGCCTTGCACTGGCAAACACCCCTTTGCGGGGCGGAACCACTTTTGCCGCCCTGATCGATTCGATGACGGGCTTCGGCAATTGCTGCAGCCTGGGCCCGGCATTGATCGCAACGACCTGATTGCCGAGCCGCACACGCGGCGCGTTGTTGACCACGACAGTCTGATTGATGATCGTCGTGTTGCGTACGATGACGACGTTTTCCTGAACCGGCCGCACCACCCTGACCAGATCGACCGCGCCGATCGCCGCCACCGGCACGAAACACCACCAGGCATCGTCGAAGGCGACGTCGACATCGGGCGGCGCCGGCGCCCAGCCGACATCGTTGCCGCCCTGGCGCCAGACCACCCAGGCTGGTGCCCATTGATCGCCGGCTATCCACACCCAGCCGAAATCTGGATCATAGGCCCAACGGCCGTAGTGATAGACGACATCGCCAAACGGCTCGGTGGATTGCCAGTACCAGCCGTCGTCGGTCCAGACCCAGTGACCTTCGGTGTAGGGCCGCCATTCGGTACGGACTGTCGGAACCCAGACATCGCCGAAGCGCGCGGAGGTTCGCCATCCGCCATAGTTTGAAAGCCTTTCGCGGATGGTAACGGAAATTTCCGCCGCGTGAGCCTGAGTTCCGGGCAGTACCAGCGGGCTGGTCAAGGTCGCGCTCATGGCCATGACCAGAGCCATGGCAGCGGCGCGTCCGCGCCGGCCGATAGAATGAACTGAAAATGCTTGCATAACGGGCTCCAGAGTTCCGCATCCAGAAAATCCCCGGGAACCGCCCTGTTGCCCGCCACCGCTTCCCGGCTTCTCACCGATCGGTTGTCGTCAGCCCCGGTGACCGCATTGCGGCATATGACCATCAATTTTGCGCGACCGGCGTGGCATTGTCCCCGACGTTCGGAATCGGAGCGTCCGTTCCCAACAGCTGGGTGTTCCAAAACCGCTTGGTGATCTCAATTTCCGGGTAAGCCATTGAAACCGCTGAAAACTATGGTGGGGCGTGACGAGGGCCACTATCTTTGCCGATACTTGATTGTTCGGCCGGCACGTCGGGCTGAGCCATCATGACGATCTGGATTTCACGGGAGGAACCCTGATGCTCGATAAGGCCTCAAACAAGAAACTGTCCGACCTGCTCGATCAATTCGGCGCCGCCCTGGCCGCCAATGACATCGAGAAAGCGATCGATTGCTTTCAGGAGGATTGCTATTGGCGCGACCTCGTCACCTTCACCTGGAACATCAAGACCATGGAAGGCCGCGACCAGGTCCGCGACATGCTGAAAAGCCAGCTGTCGAAAACCAAGCCGTCACACTTTGCCATCGCCAACGGCGAGGATGCGACCGAGAGCGGCGGGCTGATCGAGGGCTGGATCAGCTTCGAGACGGAAGTTGCACGCGGTTTCGGTCATGTCAGGCTGAAGAACGGCAAGATCTGGACGCTGCTGACCACGATGGTCGAGCTGAAGGGCCACGAGGAGCCGGCGGGCTTCGCGCGGCCGATGGGCGCCAAACATGGCTCGGGCAAGAACCGTCCGACATGGAAGGAAGAGCGCGAAAAGGAGGCCGCCGAACTCGGCTTCAAGACGCAGCCCTATACGGTCATCATCGGCGGCGGCCAGGGCGGCATCGCGCTCGGCGCGCGGCTGCGGCAACTGGGCGTGCCGACGATCATCATCGAGAAGAACGAGCGCGCCGGCGACAGCTGGCGCAAGCGCTACAAGTCGCTCTGCCTGCATGACCCGGTCTGGTACGACCATCTGCCCTATATCGATTTCCCGAAGAACTGGCCGGTCTTCTCGCCCAAGGACAAGATCGGCGACTGGCTGGAAATGTACACCAAGGTGATGGAGCTGAATTACTGGTCCTCGACCGAGGCCAAAAGCGCTTCCTATGATGACAAGAAGAAGGAATGGACCGTCGTCGTCCACCGCGACGGCAAGGACATCACGCTGAGGCCGAAGCAACTGGTGCTGGCGACCGGACAGTCCGGCAAGGCCAATCTGCCGAAATTCAAGGGCATGGAGACCTTCAAGGGGGATCAGCATCACTCCTCGAAGCATCCCGGGCCCGACGCCTATGTCGGCAAAAAGGCGGTTGTCATCGGATCCAACAATTCCGCCCATGACATCGCCGCGGCACTTTGGGAAGCCGGCGCCGACGTCACCATGGTGCAGCGCTCGACCACCCACATCTCCAGGTCCGACACGTTGATGGAAATCGGGCTGGGTTCGCTCTATTCGGAGCAGGCGGTCCAGAACGGCATCACCACGGCCAAGGCCGACCTGATCTTTGCTTCGCTGCCCTACAAGATTCTGCACGAGTTCCAGATCCCGGCCTATGCCGAGATGAAGAAACGCGACGCGGCGTTCTACGAGGGACTGAAAAACGCCGGTTTCATGCTTGACTGGGGCGACGACGAATCCGGCCTGTTCATGAAGTACCTGAGGCGCGGCTCTGGCTACTATATCGATGTCGGCGCCTCACAACTGATCATCGATGGTTCGATCAAGCTGAAGAGCGGCGTCGATGTTGAAGAGATCAAGCAGCATTCGGTTCTGCTCAGCGACGGGTCGGAACTGCCCGCGGACCTCATCGTCTATGCCACCGGCTACGGCTCGATGAACGGCTGGGCCGCCGATCTGATCTCCAGGGACGTCGCCGACAAGGTTGGTAAATGCTGGGGCCTCGGCTCGAACACCACCAAGGATCCCGGCCCGTGGGAAGGCGAGTTGCGTAACATGTGGAAGCCGACGCAACAGGAAGCGCTATGGTTCCATGGCGGCAATTTGCACCAGTCACGCCACTATTCGCAGTTCCTGTCGCTGCAGTTGAAGGCGCGGCACGAAGGCATCGCGACGCCGGTCTACGGCCTGCAGCAGGTCCACCACAAGGGCTAATCGACCGCCATTCCAGTTGAGCATCATGAAGGGGGCACGGCTTGCACCCTGCCTCCTTCCTCGATTGGATGACCTTACGAGATTTGCCCGATACGCTTCCAGTAGATGAGCGTGCCCGTCAGCCCGCCATGTGGCTTCAGGGCATAGTCCGGTATCTCGCCGGTCAGCGTGAAGCCGAGCTTTTCGTAGAGCCCTGAAGCGCCCTCGTCAGCGGCCGTATCGAGAACCAGCAGCGTCCGCCCCTTCTCGACGGCAAGGCTCTCGGCCGCCCGCATCAGGCGCGTTCCCACACCCCTGCCCCGGTAGTCGACGCGTGTCATCAGCTTGGCGATCTCGGCCCGGTGCGGCTGGTTGGGCGGGCAGTCGAGCAGCAGGGTTACTGTGCCGACCAGGACCCCGCCGTCCCAGGCGCCAAGCACGGCTCTTTCCCCTCTTTCCGCCGCGGCTAGCGATTTCTCCCAGAATGCCCTGGCTGCCTGCGGCGCCAGCGGATGCATGAAGCTTACCGATCCGCCGGCCGCCACCGTCGCGACCAGCAATTCGGCCAGCTTGTCTTGCGTCTCGGCAGTCGGGGTCAGGGTTCCGATCTCGATGGAGTTCATGCTTATGAGGTCCTGTGGTTTGCGATAGGCGTGGCACATTGCCGTCAGTCCAGGTGGCGCACGCGGCGTCGCTTTCGCGCCGCCTTGATGGCGCTGATGCGTTCGGCGTCTTCGTGCCCGAGATGCCGCCCACGCTCGAGAATTTCGAGCGTGTACTCCTCATAGGTCAGGCCCAGCCGCTCGGCCTTGTCCATGCGCAGCAGCATGACCTCGCGGCTCGGCGCCTTCCATGCCTTGGCATGGGCGGCCTGCCAGGCAAGGAAGATATAGGGGTCGCCCTTGCCCCATGGCGGGCCCTTGTACTCATCAAGAGGCGGCCCCCCATTGTGGGAGCGCTTTGGTCTCGTGGCCATGATTTCAGGCCCTGACCAACGCGACGAGATAGTCGGCACCGCGTTCCAGGGCATGGAAGGTGCAGTCAGACGGCGGCCCGAGCGCCAGGCAATCGCCTGGCTCAAGCCGGTGCACCGTCTCACCTTCGACGAATTCGAGCCGCCCGGAAATCAGCCATATCTGCTGCTTGATGAAGGCGTAGGAAGCGGCCGGAAAGCTGACTTTGGCGCCCGCCGGCAGCTGCACCCTGATGAGTTCGAACGGCATGTCGCCAGCCGGCGACAGGTGCCGTCTGACATAGCCGGTATCAGGGTCGCGCCACACCGGTTGGTCGGCCTCGCGCAGCAGCCCGCCGCCTTGCAATTCCGCGCGCGCGATCAAGGTCGACAGCGTCAGGCCGAAGGCCGCCGCGATACGCACGAGAAGGGCCGCCGTCGGACTGGTCTTGCCGCGCTCGATCGTGCTCAGCATCGCCTTCGAGACGCCGGAACGCTCCGCAAGCTCGGCCAGGGACCAGTCCCGCATGACCCTTTCGGCGTGTATCCTTCGGCCGATCGTCGAGGAAATGTCGTTCGCTATATCATCCATACGTCTACTATAGCGAAATATTGGCGTCGCAAAAGAGGTGCCTCGCGACAATTTTCATGCGGCCATTAAGCCTCTCTACACCATCCGACCTCATCGGGCCTTAACCCCATTCCTGTAGGCTCGATGCTCCAGGGGAAATGGGGATTGGCCTGTCCATGTATGTCGAACGCGCAGCTTCTGTTGGAGAACCGACATCGCAGGAGCGCCGCGACGCCGAGCAGAACGACAGGCGCATCCTGGGCAATGTCGTGCAGTGCGACGGCGCACGCGCGACCATCAGCGCCTATGCGGACGATGTCGACGGCGCGGTGACCGGCCTGTGGACGGTCGGCAAGATGATTTCCATCAATCTCGGGCCCACGCGAACCGTCGGCCTGGTCTACGGGATCGGCAAGTCGGATCGCGCCTGGAGCAATGAGGGCCAGAACGCCATCGAGGTCAGCATCGAGCTGATCGGCGAAGTACGTGATGCAGCAGAGCCCGGCGGCGAGCCGGTCTTCGACCGTGGCATTACCACCTACCCACATATCGGCGCCGTCGCGCACCGCATCCGCACCCGTGACCTGCAGGCTGTCTATGACCTCGCCGGGCGTCATTCGATCACCATCGGTACGCTCGCACAGGACGAAGCTATTGCCGCCCACATCGCCATCGACGATACGCTGGCGCGTCACTTCGCCATTGTCGGCACCACCGGTGTCGGCAAGTCCACCGCCGTCTCGCTGCTGCTGCGCAAATCGATCGCGGCGCGACCCGATCTGCGCATCCTGATCCTCGACCCGCACAATGAGTTCGCGGCGTCGCTGCCCGAATATTGTGTCAGGGTCGATTCCAAAACCTTGGATCTTCCGTTCTGGATGTTCACGCTGGAAGAATTCGCCGAGGTGCTGTTCCGTGGCCGCGAGACGGAGCCGGAAGAAATCGATGCGTTGCGCGACCTCATCCCGACCGCCAAGAACCTTTACCGCAATCCGAATTCCGGCGCCTATCTGCGGCGCGGCAACGATGCGCTGACCGCCGATACGCCGGTGCCTTACCGGATCGCCGACCTCCTCAAGCAGATCGACGAGCGCATGGGCATGCTCGAAAGCAAGGCCGATCGCCCGACGCTCAAATCGCTGAAGACGCGTATCGAATCGGCGGCGGCCGACCCGCGCTACCGCTTCATGTTCAACTCGCGCCTGATCGAGGACACCATCCACGAAACGATCGGCAACATCTTCCGCGTGCCGCATCATGGCCGCCCGGTGACCTGCTTCGAGATGGCCGGCATGCCGTCCGAAGTGGTCAATTCCGTCTGCTCGGTTCTGGCGCGCCTGGCCTTCGATCTCGCTTTGTGGAGCGAAGGCAAGCTGCAGCTTCTGTTTTTGTGCGAAGAAGCGCACCGCTACATGCCGGCCGATCCGCGCCTCGGCTTCGCGCCGACCAGGCACGCGCTGTCGCGCATCGCCAAGGAAGGCCGCAAATATGGCTGCTATCTTGGCGTCGTCACCCAGCGCCCGGGCGAGCTCGACCCGACCATCCTGTCGCAATGCTCGACCTTCTTCGCCATGCGGCTTGCCAATGAGCAGGACCAGGCGATCATCCGTTCGGCGATTGCCGACTCTTCCGCCTCGACGCTTGCCTTCTTGTCCTCCATGGGCCAGCGCGAAGCCATCGCCTTCGGCGAAGGCGTGGCGTCGACCATGCGGCTGAAGTTCGAAAAACTGCCGAGCGAATTGCTCCCGGGCACGGCCAAGCGCGAACAGGCCGCCTCTGCGAAGTCAGGCGACGATGTCGATCTGGTGGCAATCGTCGAACGACTGCGCAACGTGCCGAAACCAACGCAGCAGGCGATGGCCTTCGCGGAAGTCGTCGATTCAGGCCGCCAGGCTGGCGATCCCGACTACCGCAAGCCACCCACCACTCGCGCGTCATCGGACGACGATTTCGACATGCGCTACGGTCTCAAGCCCGCGACCTTCGGCCTGCGCCCGCAAAACGACTGAGCCTGCGGGCTCTGCTGTTCTGCCGGTTGAGTGAGAACGGCGCCAAGGTTCCAGGGCTCAGCTTCGTTGGCATGCCTGGGTAAATCCCGAAAGAGAATTCATCAGGCCGAGTTGCATGATGTGGCTTTTGAGAAGCCGGAGCGGAACGGACATTTAGTCCGTGAGCACCGGAAGTCGAGAAAGCCGCGTCAGGCGACCGGCCTCATGAATTCTTCTTCGGGATTCTAGGCGCAGACGCGGTTGCGGCCTTGCCTCTTCGCCTCATAGAGCTGGCGGTCTGCGCGGCGATAGAACTCCTCCGCCGTTTCGTTGCGGTCCCAGACGGCAAGCCCGACGCTGGTGGTGATCTTGAGGCGGACATTGCCCGACAGCACCGACATGTTGGCGATCGCCTTGCGGATCCGCTCGGCAAACTTGCCCAGAAGGTCGGCATCCATGTTGGGCGTGACCACGGCGAACTCCTCGCCACCCAAACGCGCCACCACGTCGTGGTAGCGTGTCATATCCTTGAGACAGTTCGCGACGGCCTTGAGCACCTCGTCGCCGACATCATGGCCGTGAGTATCGTTGACCTGCTTGAAATGATCGAGATCCAGGATCATCAGCCCGACTGGTTTTTCGATGCGCCGGAACTCCTCGAGATACTCCTTCAGCGCGTCATCGAAATAGCGCCGGTTCTGCATGCCGGTCAGGCCGTCGGTCAGCGCCGCATGCTCGAAAGTTTCCGAGCGCGCGCTGAGCGAGACCGTCATGGCACGTAGCTTGCCTTCTTCTGTCGCCTGTTTTCGGATCAGCGGGTAGATGAAGAAAATGCCGAAGAACAGCGCGGTGGCCAAAAGCACACCGGTCGCGAACAAAAGCTTGTTGAGATAAATGACCTTGTTCAGACCCGAAGCCGTATGCAACTCGGTGGCGAAGGATTGCAGAAGGCCATAGGCATGCAGCGTCACCAGGCCGGCGGCCAGGATCACGAAGATAAAGACGAAAAATGCTGATTCCGCCTTGTGGAAACGCATCTGCTCCCCGCTGGAAAAGTACCCCACTGACCTTATGGCATGGGAGGGCTTACGGAGGGTTAATTGGGACAACCGCAACGAGAACCTATCCTTGCAGATAAACTTTTTAGGTTGCAATTGAAACAGCCAATCAGATCGTGGTTTCCAGATCATCACCGGGGCGCAATCTCAGCCATTCCGGCCCCAGTTGATGCCTGAACCAGGTCGTTTGCCGCTTGGAATATTGCCTGGTGGCAATCTTGGCGCGTTCGATCGCCTCGGGAAAGCCAATCTCTCCGGCCATCGCGGCCAGCAGTTCACGAACGCCAATCGCCTTCATTGCCGGCAACTGGGGATCGAGGCCAAGCGCCGATAGCCGTTTGACCTCGTCCAGCGCGCCCTTGTCCAACATCTGGTCGAAGCGTTTTTCGATGCGGTCGACCAGCGCCGCCCGGTCCGGCTCGATCACGAAGAAATGCGCGGTCTCCCTGTCTATGAGTGGAAGGCCGCGTTCTGCCTGCCATTCCCGGATCGAACGGCCCGATGCGTCGAGCACCTCCAATGCCCGCACGATGCGCTGGCTATCGGTTGGCTTGAGCATCATGGCGGCCGCCGAATCCTCGCGCAGCAGCAGGCTGTGCAGCTTGACGGCGCCCTGCTCCTTACGTTCGTAGCGCCAGCGGTCCCGAATCCGCTGCGGAATATCGGGCATTTCCGAAATGCCCTCGGCCAACGCGCGGAAGTAGAGCCCGGTACCGCCGACAAAAATTGCGGGCCGTTCGGAAAGCGCACCGTCGTCGATCAGCTTCATCACGTCGCGCAGCCATGCGCCGGTGGAATAGGCTGTGGCCGGGTGGACATGGCCGTAGAGAAAATGCGGCGCGCGGGCGAGGTCGGCCGCCTCCGGCCGGGCGGTCAGCACATCGAGCACCGAATAGCCCTGCATGGAATCGGCATTGACGATCACGCCGTCCTTGCGCTCGGCCAGATCGAGCGCCAGCGCCGACTTGCCGCTGGCGGTCGGCCCGGCTATCAGGATCGCGTTCTTCACGCGGCCCTCGTCCGCATGTTCGCCGGAATGTTCCATGCCGCTCATCGCCACGCTTGTTTCCCATCCCGCTGACCGCGCCTTGTCGCTGTCGCTTGCGAATATGGCGTCACGGTCAGTCGGCGCAAGCGCTGTTGTCTGGCTTGCCGAAGGAATTGCCTGCGATCTTGTGCTGCCTGAGATTGCTGACGCCGCCGACACGACTGCCGCATTGCGCACGGCACTCGCCACCGAGGCGGTCGACGTGATCGTCCAGCAGGCCGAGACCCGCCGCAAAAAGATCCTCATGGCCGACATGGACTCAACCATGATCGACCAGGAATGCATCGACGAGCTGGCCGACGAGATCGGCGTCAAGGACCGTGTCGCCACCATCACCGCGCGATCGATGAACGGCGAGATCGCTTTCGAACCGGCTCTGCGCGAGCGAGTGGCACTGCTGAAAGCCCTCGACGCCGCCGTGGTCGACCGCATCGTCGCCAATCGTCTGACGCTGGCCTCGGGCGGCCGCGCGCTGGTTCAGACCATGCGCGCCAACGGCGCCTGGACGGCACTCGTGTCCGGCGGCTTCGAGGTCTTCACGACGCGAATCGCGGCCATGCTTGGCTTCCACGAGAATCGCGCCAATCGCCTGCTCGAACAGGATGGCCACTTCACCGGGCTGGTCGGCGAGCCAATCCTCGGCCGCGCCGCCAAGGCCGAGGCGCTGCTCGAAATTTCAGCGCGCCTCGGCCTGACGCCTGCCGACGCCATCGCCGTAGGCGACGGCGCCAACGATCTCGACATGATCCGCCTGGCCGGCACTGGTGTCGCGCTGCATGCCAAGCCAATAGTGGCGGCACAGGCAAAGGTTCGCATCGACCATGGCGACCTGACCGCATTGCTCTATTTGCAAGGCTACAGGCAGGAAGAGTTTGTGCAATGAAACCAATGCGTACCGAGCGCCTGATCCTGCGCAACTGGGAGGATCGCGACCGTGAACTGTTCCACCGGATCAACTCCGACGAACAGGTGATGGAATTCTTTCCGTTCCGCCACGACCGCGCCGCCACGGATGCCAAGATGGACGAGTTGCGAGGCGTGATCGACCGCGACGGCTATGGCTTTGCCGCCGCCGAGATCATCACCACCGGTGAGTGCATCGGCTTTGTCGGCATCACCGGAACCGACCATATGCCGTTCCTGCCGGCGGGTACCATCGAGATCGGCTGGCGGCTGGCGCCCGAATACTGGGGCAAGGGCTATGTCACCGAGGCCTCGGAAGCCTGGCTGGACTACGGCTTCGAAACGCTCGGCCTTGGCGAGATCGTCTCCTTTGCCGTCGGGAACAACCGCCGCTCCACGGCCGTCATGGAGCGCCTCGGCATGACCGCCGACCCGTCCGCCGACTTCGACCACCCCGGCATTCCCGCAAGCCAGCCCGCGCTCAAGCGACATGTGTTCTACCGGCTCTCCCGCGCCGCTTGGGAGCAAAGAAGAAAAAGGGCGGCCCGCTAGCCGCCCTTCCATTCTAGATGAGAATTCTGCCGGATCCTTCCGGACTTCAGTCCATCCGGATCGTGACGAACCTGAGCTCGCCGGTCTTCGACGCCAGCATCAAGAGCGCATTCTTGCGTCCCTGTTCCTTCAAGGCGCCGATCCGGTCCATAACATCCTTGGGCGTAGCGACCGATTCCTGTGCGATCTCGGTAATCACTTCGCCCGGCTGGATACCGCGTTCGGCGGCAGCAGAGTCCTTGGTGACGTCGGTGATGACGACGCCGGAAACATCGCCCGCAATGCTGAACTTCTTGCGCGTCTCGTCGTTCAGTTCGCCGACCGTCATCCCGAGCACCGAGGCCGTGGAAACGGCCGGGGCCTTTTCACTCTTGTCCTGATCGGTGTTGCCACCCTGTTCGCCGCTGGCGAGCTTTTCGCCGTCCTCGAGCCGCCCGAGCGTCACTTTCACGGTCTGCTCGACGCCCTTGCGCACAATCAGCACGTCGACCGCCTTGCCGACCGGGCTTTCGGCGACGACGCGCGGCAGATCGCGCATTTCATGAATGTCCTTGCCGTCGAATTTCAGGATGACGTCGCCGGCCTGAACTGTGCCATTGTCGACCGGACCACCCTTGATGACGCCGGCAACCAGCGCGCCCTTGGCAGTCACCATGCCGAGGCTCTCGGCGATGTCGTCGGTCACCGGCTGGATACGCACGCCGAGCCAACCGCGCCGCGTCTCGCCGAACTGGCGCAACTGGTCGACCACGCCCGAGGCGAGCTGCGAGGGAATGGAGAAGCCGATGCCGATCGAGCCGCCGGACGGCGAAATGATGGCGGTGTTGATGCCTATGACCTCGCCGGCGCTGTTGAACAGCGGGCCGCCGGAATTGCCGCGATTGATCGCGGCATCGGTCTGGATGAAGTCGTCATAGGGGCCGGAATTGATATCGCGGTTGCGGGCCGAGACGATACCGACCGTCACAGTGCCGCCGAGGCCGAACGGATTGCCGATCGCCATCACCCAGTCGCCGACACGCATCTTGGTGGAATCGCCAAACTTCACCGCCGTCAGCTTGTGTCCTTTCGGATCGACCTTCAGCACCGCGACATCTGTCTTGGTGTCGGTGCCGACCAGCGTTGCCTTCAAGGTAATGCCGTCGGAGAAATTGACTTCGATGTCGTCGGCGTCGGCGATCACGTGGTTGTTGGTGACGACGATGCCTTGCTCGGCATCGACGACGAACCCGGAGCCCAGCGACTGCACTTTCTGCCCGCTATTGTCCTTGTCGCCGCCGCGGTTCTTGAAGAAATCGTCGAAGAAGTCCTGGAAGGGCGAACCCTCTGGCAGCTGCGGCATCGGCACGGCACCCGGACCTTCGGTACCCTTCACCGTCTGCGAGGTCGAGATGTTGACCACCGCGCCGAGCAGGCCTTGCGCCAGATCGGCGACCGAAGCAGGTCCGTCAGCGGCAAATGTCGGTGTCACGAAGGACGGGACAGCGACGGCGCTGACAAGAAGTGCCGCAGCGCCCGCGATGAACGTCCGCCGTGCCGCGCGCAAAATTATGTTGGATGTCATCGAGAAGCCTCCCGGTATTCCTGAAAAGAAAAGCGCTTCGACGAAAACGCCGCGTCGCGCCATGTTGGCAAAAAATACGGCACGTTTGCGGCTATGACTATCGGCAGAGGATAAATCATCCGTTATCCCCGGGATCGAGGCTCGTATCGCGGATCGAAACCAGTATCCCGAAAATCGAAGCTCACCGGCCTCATATACCTCGCACCAGCCAGACGATCCCGACGCCGATGGCGATCGCAGCCAGCCCGGCAATCCGCAACGCATTCTCGGGCAGCGACAGCACTTCGGTTGCAAGCCTCCTGGCAAGGCCGGGAAAGCCGCCATAGACCAGACCCTCTATGACAAGGACGAGGCCGATGGCGGCGAGAAAATCCTGCACCGGCCGCTACTGGCCGGTGCTGGGCTGTACCGCCGGTGCGGCAGGTACCGTCGCCGGCGGGGTTGGCGCAGCCGACCCCGGCTTCGCCGGCGCCTCCTTGCCGTCTGGATCGCGGAAGAAGCGGAAGAACTCCGAACTCGGCGACAGCACCATCGTCGTCCCGGTGTTGTCCAGCGCCGTTCCATATGCGTTCATCGACCGGTAGAAGTCGAAGAACGCCGGATCGCGCTGATACGCTCCCGCGAAGGTGGCACTGCGCTGGGCTTCGCCCTCGCCGCGCAGGATCTCCGACTCTTTCTGAGCTTCGGCAACGATCTCGACCACTTCGCGATCGGCGCGGGCCGTGATGCGTTGTGCCGCTTCATTGCCCCGCGCCCTCAGCCGCGCAGCCTCAGCCAGACGTTCCGCCTTCATGCGGTCGTAGGTTTGTTGCGAAACCTCGGCGGTGAGATCGGTGCGACGAATGCGGACATCTTCTATCTGCAGGCCGAGCGACGTGGCGTCTGGCCTAAGCTGATCGCGGACTTCGCGCATCATCACGGCACGCTGTTCGGAGAGCGCGGCCTCGAAATCGCGCAGACCGTAGACGCGGCGCAAGGCAGCGTCGAGACGCGTCCTCAGTCGAGCTTCGGCCAGTTCGATCTGACCGGACACAGCGGAGCGGAAGACGCGCGGATCCGAGATGCGGTAGGCGATGAAGGCGTCGACCTCATAGAACTTGCCGCCCGACACCTGGACACGGATGTTATCGAGATCAAAGCGCAGCACCCGGTTTTCGATCAGTTGCACCGTATCGGCGTCGAAGAACGAGAACGGCGCCTTGAAGTAGATGCCCGGCTCGCTTTTGACGTCGACGATCTCGCCGAACCTGAGCACAAGCGCCTGCTGGCGCGCATTGACCACGAAGACCGACGAATAGAGCAGGAACAGGATGACGGCCGCTGCGACGACGATGACGGGAAGACGGTTGGCCATCATTGGTTACCTCCCGTAACGCCACCAGGCGCGGCCGGTGCCTGCGCCTTCGGCTGCAATGCCGGCAGCGGCAGATAGGGAACGACACCTTGGCCGTTGCCCTGCTCGACGATCACCTTGCTAGAATCCTTCAGAACCCTCTCCATGGTTTCCAGGTAGAGGCGCTTGCGCGTCACGTCGGGCGCCTTGGCATATTCGTCATAGACCGAGATGAAGCGCTGTGCCTCACCTTCAGCCTCTTGCACGACCCGGTTCTTGTAGGCGGCCGCGTCTTCGCGGACCTGTGCGGCTTCGCCGCGCGCCTGGCCGAGCTTCTGGTTGGAGTATTGGTTGGCCTGCTCGACAAACTTGTCTTCGTCCTGTTCGGCGCGCTGCACCTCGTCGAACGCATCGGCGACTTCGCGTGGCGGTGCCGCATCCTCGATCGAGACGGCGTTGACGTTGAGACCGGCCTTGTAGCCGTCCAGCGTCGTCTGGATGATTTCACGCACCGAGGCGGCGATGCCCTGGCGGTCGTCGCGGAAGATGTCCTGCGCCGGCCGGCGGCCGACGGCTTCGCGCATGGCGCTTTCGGCGACCTGCCGCAGCATTCCGTCGGGGTCGGACACGTCGAACAGATACGACCTCGGGTCGGAGACCTGATAGGCCACCGAGAACTGCACGTTGACGATGTTCTGGTCGCCGGTGAGCATCAGCCCGGAGGTGTTGCCACTCGTCGCGCCGCCGCCGCCGATATCGACAAGTTGCTCGGAAATCTTGGCCGTTTCGACCGTTTCGAGCGGCCACCAATGGAAATGAAGGCCCGGCTGCGACAGCTCGGCCTTCGGCTTACCGAAGCGCAGTTCGACCGCGACCTCGTCGGGCTGCACGGTGTAAACCGCTTTGAAGGCCCACAGCACCACGAGTGCCGCCGCGATCAGTGCGAAGATAGCCGGGCTTGCGCCGCCGCCACCCGGCAGGGCGCGCCGCAGCCGGTCCTGGCCGCGGCGGATGATGTCTTCAAGATCGGGAGGCGAGCCCTGCGGGCCGCTCGGTCCCTTTGGTCCCTGCCCCCAGGGTCCTTGATTGCCGCCGCCGCCCCATGGGCCGCCGCCACCGCCACTTTTATCGTTCCAGGGCATAAATGTCCTTTCGCTTGGAATTCCCTCAAGCGCCGGCATTTCGGCGCAAAATCCAGTATGTTCTTCTATAGGGACGCCGCGAGGCGCTTTCAACGCGATGCGCTGTCAGTTCGTCCGATTTGGTCCGGTCGCGACCCTTTGTCTTCCTTCGATGCCCTTTTTGCCATTCAATGTCTCGCGCGCCGGCGCTCGTAAACCGAATAGCGCGTCGCGTGACTGTCCTTTTCCCCGGCTGGAACGTCCTGGGAGCTGACGACGCGCCAGGAATCCGGATCGATCGGCGGGAAATGCGCATCGCCGTCGACCGTTGCCAGTATATGGGTGACATGCAGCCGGTCGGCCAGCAGCAGCGCCTGGCTATAGATTTCGCCGCCGCCGATTACACAGACCTCGTCCACCCCGGCCATGCAGCGGCCGCGTACCGTTGCCAGCTGAATCGCGGCTTCGAGCGAGTGCGCGACCTCGACGCCGTCGGCGCGCCAGGCCTTGTCGCGGGTGACCACGATGTTCAGCCTGCCGGGCAGCGGCCGGCCGATGCCTTCATAGGTCTTGCGGCCCATGATGATGGGTTTGCCCATCGTATCGGCCTTGAAACGCTTGAGATCGGTGGAAAGACGCCAGGGCAACCCGCCGTCTCGCCCGATCACACCGTTCTCGGCAATGGCAACGTATATTGCGACATGCATCAGTTGGCGTTCCCATCATTGCGATCCGACGGTTCGAGCAGAAGGATGTCGATGTCGTGCTCTGGATCGAAATCATCCGCCGTCATCTCGAATGTCGTCGGCCCGACCTTTTTGACATTGTCGCCGCAGAACGAGACCAGGGCCCTCGGATTGCCCTTGTCAACCGTCAGTTTGAACTTGCCGATCGAGCCCGCTGCCCAGTTGCCGCCTGTGGTCAGGATATAGGCGATCCGATTTTCATAATACTTTGAATAGCCGTCGGCGTCGTCCTTGGCCGCCTTGCGCACCGCGTTCTCGAACGTGTCGTCCATGCAGTAGCGCGTCTTGTAGGTCGCGTACTGCCCCTGGAACTTGCCGTCGTAGAAAAAGCTGACCGAAGAGGTGCCGCCGACGCTCGGCTTGTAACGGTGGGAAACGTGGACGTCCTTGTTGGCCGGAAAGGTTGAGCGCCACCAATAGGTCGAACGCAATTGCCAGAATGGCGTGTAGACCTTCTTCGCCTCCGCACCGTCGCCGCCGGTGTCCTCGATGATGATGCCGCGGTTGACCCAGTCATCGGTAACCGCTTGAGGCAGCTTGGCCAGCGCCGCCTTCGCCGCGTCGCCGAAAGGATAAAACGGCACGTTCTGCGCCTTCAGATCGGCGCTGATGTCGATGCCGAGCGCGAACACCTTCTGCTCGAGCTGCGGCTTTGCCGGCGCGCCATCGATCGTCACCTCAAAGCCGAGGAAATTGTCGCTCTGATCGTTGGGCAGTGCCGGCCTCTCTTCGGGGTCGCCTTCGATGTCGGGCATCGGGAAGGCAACGATGGCGTCGACATCCCGATCGGTGTTGTTGTGGAAGACGTAGTCGACCGTCACCTTTTCCGGCGAGATAAAAAGATCCTCGCTTTGCATCGCCACGGCATCGCTGCGCGACAGGATCAGGCCGCCAGTGCCAAGTTCGGCAACTGAATCATTGGCGAATGCGGGCGCAGCCAGCAGGGCCAGCGCGGCGGTCAGAACATATCGCAACATGAAAGCCTCCTCGGCTGGAATGCTTACAGACCCTAGCCGTTTCACCGTGGCGTTTCAAAGCCCTTCCGTATCCGCGGGTAAGCCCAATTGGTCTGGACTAACAGGTTCCGATCGGGCAGGAGTTCGCTCCATGCGCAAGCTTCTCGTTATCGGCATCGGCGCCGGCAATCCCGACCACATGACCGTGCAGGCCATATCAGGCCTGAACCAGGCGGACGTGCTGTTCATTCCCGACAAGGGCGCGAAAAAGAACGACCTTGCCGACCTGCGCCGCCAGATCTGCGACCGCTTCGTGACCAACCCCAAGTCACGCCGCGTCGAATTCGACGTTCCGGTGCGCGACCTGCCAGCAGAAGATGGACCAGTAGAAGATGGGCCGGCCCCCTCCTATCGCTCGACGGTCGATGCCTGGCATGAAGCCATCGCCTCGATCTACGAGGACCTGATCCGCGACGAGATTGCCGGGGATGGCTGCGGCGCCTTCCTGATCTGGGGCGATCCCTCGCTCTATGACAGCGCCTTGCGCATCCTCGAGCGGGTGCGCTTGCGAGGTAACGTGGCGTTCGAGCTTGAGGTAGTACCCGGCATCACCGCCATTCAGGCGCTCGCCGCCAGCCATAAAATGGCGCTGAACCGGATCGGCGATTCCGTCCTCATCACCACCGGCCGGCGCCTGACCGAGGAAGGCTTGGCCGACAATTCCGGCAGCACAATCGTCCTGCTTGACGGCAAATGCGCCTTCAATACGCTGGAAGACAAGGACGCTGTCATCCATTGGGGCGCCTATCTCGGCACGCCGGACGAGATTCTCATCTCTGGCCGACTCGGTGACGTCGGCGCCGAGATTGAGAGAACCCGCGAAGAAGCCCGCCGGAAAAAGGGCTGGATCATGGACACCTATCTGCTTCGCAAGCCTAGTGAACAGGACTAGTGCCTACTGCCTACTGCCCTCCCCTAACCCGCATCAATCTCCGCCTGTAACGCCTCCATATGTGTCGCTGCAGCGGCCGAAGCCGCACGCTCGATGGCGCGGAAGCGGCTGACCACGGCGAGCCCCGCGCCCGTCAGTTGCGCGCCGCCGCCCTTGCGGCCACCGGTCTGTGCCGCCACCAGTGGCTTGCCGAATACCCGGTTCATGTCCTCCACCAGGTCCCAAGCGTGCTTGTAGGACATTTCCATGCCGCGTGCGGCGGCCGAGATCGAGCCGAAGGCGGCGATCTGCTCCAGGAGTTCGATCTTGCCCGGTCCGATGCGCCCGTCTGGATCGAGATTTATCCGCAAGCTCAACGACGGCATTTTTTCTCCTCCGCAGTCACGCCCAATCCCATACTAGAGACTTCCCGGCGAAACCGCTATTCCAAAAAGACATAGCGACGATCATCCGTCCGCCTCACCGGGCAGGCCGGCGCTGGTGCTGGCCCGGTCGAAGCTCACCGTCTTGACCACCGCGAAAACCTTGCCTCCGAGATGAAGCTTCAGCGTCCGCCGCGACTGTTCGGTGATGCGGGCAAGCACGGTTGCGCCGTTGCAGTCGATGCCGACGTCGACCGCCGGGCTCTCGCCGGAGCTTATCGCGGTAATGGTTCCCGGCAGGATGTTGAGCGCGCTGAGCCCTGCCGGATGTTCGGTGGCGATCATCACATCGCGGGCGCGTATGCGGATGCGCACAGCCGCCCCCGCCTTCATCGCCAGCCGTGGCACACGGATCTCACCAGCCGCCGATCCGAGCACGGTCATGCCGAAAGTCTCGTCGTGACGCAGCACCCTGGTGTCCAGCACGGCGCCCCCCTCGCCGCGTTCTTCCGCCGGCAACAGGTCGAGCCTTTGCATGACTGCCTCGGTCGGACCGCTGGCGATGACATGGCCTTGCGCCAGCATCACCACGTCGCTTGCCAGCCGCGCCACCTCGGCGACCGAGTGGCTGACATAGACGATCGGGATTTTCGTCTCGTCGCGCAGCCGTTCGATATAGGGCAGGATCTCGGCCTTGCGCGCCTCGTCGAGCGAGGCCAGCGGCTCGTCCATGAGCAGCAATCCAGGGCTGGCAAGCAGCGCCCGGCCGATTGCCACACGCTGCTTCTCGCCGCCCGAGAGCTTTGCCGGTCGCCTGTTCATGAGCGGGCCGATGCCAAGCAGGTCGATGACGGCATCCATATCGGCATAGCGCTCCGCTGGCGGCGTGAACCAGCGGCCGTAACGCAGATTGCCGGCAACACTCATATGCGGAAACAGCCGCGCATCCTGGAAAACCACGCCGATGCGGCGCTTGTGCTTCGGCACGAAGATGCCAGCATTGGTGTCGACCAGCACGCGGCCGTCGACCTCGATGCGTGCCTTGTCGGGCTGGATCAGCCCGGCGATCATGTTGATCAGCGTCGTCTTGCCCGACCCCGACGGTCCGAACAGTGCTGTCAGCCGCCCTGCGCTTTCGAAGCGGGCGTCGATGGCAAATCCGCCCAGCCGATGGCCGATATCGACGAGAACGCTCATTCGATGTCCATCCGCCGGCCGACACGCCGCGCCAGCACTTCCGAAGCCACCAGAGCGGCCATGGAAATGACGATGGAAATCAGCGTCAGCCGCAGCGCCCCTTCATCGCCGCCCGGCACCTGAGTGAAGGTGTAGATCGCCGACGGCAATGTCTGCGTCTCGTTGGGAATGTTGGAGACGAAGGTGATGGTCGCGCCGAACTCGCCCATCGCCTTGGCGAAGGACAGGATGGCGCCGGCGATCAGCCCAGGCAGGATCAGCGGCAAAGTAATGGTTGCGAAGACCCAGGGAGGGTTGGCGCCGAGCGTTCCCGCCGCCGCCTCCATCTTGCGGTCCACCGCCTCGATCGACAGCCGGATCGCCCGCACCATCAGGGGAAAGCCCATGACGCCGCAAGCCAGTGCCGCACCCGTCCAGCGAAAGGAGAAAACAATGCCGAAATGGTCGGCCAGGAAGGCGCCCGCCGGCCCGCGCCGGCCAAAGGTCAGCAGCAGCAGATAGCCGGTCACCACGGGCGGCAGGATCAGCGGCAGATGCACCAGCCCGTTGACCAGGGTCTTGCCCCAGAATTGTCCTCGAGCAAGCAGCAGCGCGATCAATATGCCTGGCGGCAGGCTGGCGAGCATCGCCACCGTTGCTACCTTGATCGACAGCCGGACCGCATTCCATTCGTCGGGAGTGAGGTCCAGAAGCCAGTTCATATTGCGAGATGAAGCCCCTTGGAAACTCAGTTGCTCGGTGCGAGCACGGTAAAACCCTGATCCTTGAACAGCCTACCGGCCTTCGGCGACTGCAGGCATTTCAGGAAAGCCGGCGCATCCTTGTCCTTCGAATCGGCGATCTGGGCAACCGGATAGATGATCGGCGGATGCGAATCCCCCGGGAAGGTGCCTACCACCTTGACGCCCTTTTCGGCGTGCGCGTCGGTGGCATAGACGATGCCGAGGGCTGCCTCACCTGTTGAAACCAGCTTGAGCGCCGCGCGCACATTCTCGGCCTGCGCCACCTTGCCCTCGACCGAGGACCAGACGCCGAGCGATTCGAGCGCGGCCTTGCCGTACTTACCGGCCGGCACCGCTTTGACGTCGCCCATGGCGAGCCTGCCGTCGCCGATCAGCTTGGCGAGGTCAAAACCTTTCTCGATCTTGGTTTCAACAGCTGAGTCCTTCGGCGCCACCAGCACGATCTCGTTGCCGAGCAGCTTTACTTCGGTGTCCGGCTTGGTCAGCTTCTTGTCGGAGAGATATTTCATCCAGTCGAGGTCGGCCGAGATGAAGACGTCGGCTGGTGCCTCGCTCTCGATCTGCTTGGCAAGCGCCGAGCTTGCGGCATAGGAGACCGTCGCCGCCTCGCCGACATCGGCCTCGCAGGCCTTGTTCACCGCATCGAGCGCCTCCTTGAGGCTGGCCGCGGCAAACACCACCACCTTGTCTTCCGCATGTGCTGCCGGAACGGCCATCAACGTCGCCGCAAGACCGCCGATGGCGATCGCCCTCAGTCCAAAACCTTTGCGCGTCATGGAAAGTTCTCCCTGGTTCGAATCCGATCTGCTCGAAGCCCGCCCACCGATATATCCGCATGAATATAACAAAGGAAGGCCCGGCAGCACCACTTCGCATCCCGGGATCGACATTGGCGGCGCCATCGTCACCGCTCGATCACCAAAGAGCCCGTCGGTGGACAACGCGTCGGACGTGATGGCCAGCATCGACTGATCGGCGCCTGATTTCAGGGTTGAGTAAAGCGCAGGGGTTTAGACCGCGATCGGCGCCTTGATCGACGCGTCGGCGACGTAGTTTTCCAGCCGGAAATCCTCGAAGCGGAAGGCGAAGAGGTCCTTCACCTCTGGATTGATCCACATCGTCGGCAACGCCCTCGGCGTGCGCCGCAGCTGTTCGCGCGCCTGCTCGAAATGGTTGGAATAGAGGTGCGCGTCACCAAGCGTATGGACGAAATCGCCGGGTTTCAGCCCGGTCACTTGCGCCACCATAAGCGTCAGCAAGGCGTAGGAAGCGATGTTGAACGGCACGCCGAGGAAGATATCGGCCGACCGTTGATAAAGCTGGCAGGAAAGCCGCCCTTCCGAGACGTAGAACTGGAACAGGCAGTGACAGGGCGGCAGCGCCATCGCTTCCACCTCGGCTGGATTCCATGCCGAAACGATCAGCCGCCGCGATTGAGGGTTTTTGCGTATCTCCTTGAGAAGGTTTGCAATCTGGTCGATCGAGCCACCATGGCCGTCCGGCCAGGAGCGCCATTGCTTGCCGTAGACGGGGCCGAGGTCGCCATTCTCGTCGGCCCACTCGTCCCAGATCGAAACGCCATGGTCGGTCAGGTATTTGATGTTGGTGTCGCCGGCCAGGAACCACAGAAGTTCATGGATGATCGACTTGAGATGCAGCTTCTTGGTGGTGGTGACGGGAAAACCGCGCGCCAGATCGAAACGCATCTGGTAGCCGAAGACGGAGCGCGTTCCGGTGCCGGTACGGTCGCCTCGATCGGCACCGTTATCCAGCACGTGCTGCAGGAGGTCGAGATACTGGCGCATCGGTTCCGGCTCGATTCGGTTGTCGAGCCATCATAGCTGATGGACAGGCGGCCGAACACCAGAAAGCAGCGCAAATCCTGCCCGAAGGTCGCCAGTCCCCAACAACATCATCGGCTGGCGCAAGGCTCGCGCCAGCCTCCGCAAATTGACGCGCGATCGTCAGAGGGAGCCGAGCTTGCCCAAATCCTTCGCAACCAGGTAGTAGAAAGTCACCCGGCTTTTGGTGTTGTCGGCAGACATTGCCTTGCAGGTCTTTTCGATTGCCGCATCGGCCTTCGCCGCGTCGCTGATGCCGAGTTTCTTGGCGACCCAGTTGTCCCTGACGCGCCCAAGCTCCATCGGGTCGGTGCAGGACACCAGCGAGGAATCGCGGTTCCTGAGCGCAATCCCCAGATGCTTTACGATCTTTTCGACCGCATCCGCACTGGCGCCAACGTCGTATTTCTTCACGTCTGCAAGATAGTCGGCCATCAAAATTCCCCTCGTCGGCGCCACGGATCCGATCGATGAGGGTTGTGGCGCGCTGCTGCAACGTGTGCGCTAGGTCGATAACTCCTCACCATAGCAAAGCTTCGGTGGAGACCGCGCCCAAGTCAACCCTTTGGAGACGCGGTTTGACACGGGACAAAGTGCCATTGCGGCCTTTCATTTCTCGCGATGGGCCCCTATATTCAGTTTGTCGGCTTGACCGACTATGGCGATAAATGGGCGATGAAATAAGCCGTTCGGACCCGGGGGCGGTACCCGGCGCCTCCACCAAAAGCCGCTGTTGGCGACAGAGCGGTTTTTGCTGGGGGCGAAATAGGATCGACGAAGGTGTAAAGATCGTACTTTTGCCCGGCATAGTACCACCGTTATCGGGCTAAACCTGTAGTTGCAAATGACAACTATGCGGAAGCACGTCTCGCCGCGTAAGCGGTGCGATAGCTTCAATTCAAGCCCTAGGGGTTCGCACTTCTAGGCGGGGTTCGGAGGTACCTGGCAACAGAAACCTCCACTTCTCCCCTCCTCCTTCAATTCTGCGTCACGCGCAACGGCAGCTTCCGGTTGAGGAGCGTGTCCGCTTCATCCACGGCGTAGCTGGCCCGCGGGCATGAAAAAGGCCGGACGAACCCGGCCTTTTTCATGCTTTTGCGCTTGCCTATTCCGCCGGGGCCTGGGCTGCTTCGCGCGAACGGCCGAGCGTGACTTTGGCCAGTGTGAACGAGATCACCGCGCATAGCGTGATACCGGCCACCATCGGCAGCGGCGTGCCGTCGAAGAACACGCCGGCAACGCCCATGGCGAGCGCGCCGATGGCGAAGTGCAGCGTGCCCATCAGCGCCGAAGCCGTGCCGGCGATCTCGCCATGTTCTTCCATGGCCAGCACCGAGGTGGTCGGGATGACCAGACCGAGGAAGCCGTAGCCGATGAACAGCAGTGCCGCCATCACGTCGAGCCGGTCGACGCCGGTCGCCATCACCGCAAACAGCACCACCATCGTCGTGGCATAGCCGGTCACCGCGACACGCACCACGCGCCGCAGCCCGAACCGCTGGGCCAGCAATCCCGTCAGCTGCGACATGCCGATGAAGGCGACCGCATTGATCGAGAAGAACACGCTGTAGACCGAAGGCGACAGCCCGTAATGGTCGATCAGGATGAAGGACGAACTCGACAGATAGACGAAGAAGCTCGCAATGCCGAAGCCGGCGATCGCCACAAGGCCAAGGAAGTTGCGGTCGCCCATCAGGAAGCGGTAGCCGGCAAGCGCGGTGCCGAAGGAGGAACCGACGCGTTCTTCCGCCGGCCGCGTCTCCTTGAGCGAGGTTGCCAAAAGGATGGTGGCCAGCAGTGCCGCACCCGTCACCGTCCAGAACACGGCGCGCCAGCCGAAATTCTCGATGATCTGGCTGCCGGTCAGCGGCGCCAGGATCGGCGACACCGAAAACACCAGCATCAGCAAGGACATCAGCTTGGCGGCCTCGTTGCCGGTATGCAGGTCGCGCACGATGGCGCGCGGCACCGCCATGCCGGCACTCGCGCCAAGCCCCTGCAGGAAGCGGAAAGCGATCAGCCATTCGATGTTCGGCGCCATGGCCGATCCGATGCCGCCAACGATGAACAGCGCAAGGCCGCCATAAAGCGGCAGCTTGCGGCCGACCATGTCTGAGATTGGCCCGACGACAATCTGGCCGAAGCCCATCGACAGGAAGAAGATCAACAGGCTCATCTGTACGGCAGCGGTGCCGGCGTTGAGATCGGCGCCGATCGACGGCAATGCGGGCAGATACATGTCGATGGCGAACGGGCCGATGGCGGACAACAGGCCGAGCACGACCGCAATGCGGAGGAATTTGGGACTCATGATAAGGGCTTCTTTCAAGACTGCTTGCCGCCGCGGGCGACGTCTAACCTAGGACGTTCCATCCCCATGAGATTCCGACACCTCAAGAGCGAATTTTGTTCGTCTCTGCGGGCGAAATCTCTTCATTTTATGTCCACAAATTTAGACAGTATTGTCTAATTCGTCAATCACCTCTATATAGATTTTTATGAAGCTGCACGTCTCTCCTGACACTTTCCCGCCACGCGGCCATGAGGCCAAGCGCCTGTCGATCGTCGATTCCGCGGCTGCCGTGTTTTGCCGCGAAGGGTTCGCCGGCGCCAACATCGATCTGATCGCAGCCGAAGCCGGCGTCTCGCGCCAGACCATCTACAATCATCATGGTGACAAGGAGAAATTGTTCGTCGCGGTGGTTCGTGATCTGACCGAACGCTGCAATGCCGGCATCTTCGCCACCATCGCTACCTTCCCCGATCAGCCCAAGGATCTCGAAGCGGATCTGATTGGCTTTGCCGTTCGCTTGAACCAGAACTGCATCTGCAGCCGTGACGGAAAATTCCTGCGCAAGCTGATCCAGACCGAAGGTGAGCGCTATCCCGAACTGTTTGCAGAGTGGCGCGAACAGGGACCGGGCAGGACATGGCCGGCGATCGCCGCCCGCTTTGCCCGCCTCGCCTATGGCGGTTACCTCGCGATCGAGGACCCCGATGTGGCGGCACGCCAGTTCCTTGGCCTCGTCAATGCCGAACTGCAGACGACCTTCATGCTTGGCGGCTCGCCGCGCGAGGATGAAGTGGTGCAATCCGCGACAAATGGCGTGCGCACCTTCCTGCGCGCCTTTGGCAAGCGCCGCGCCACGACATCGATTGAAAAGCAGACCGCGCTCGCCAGCGCCTGAGCGATCAAATCGTTGGCAATAGTCCTCCTATCGGCGCGGTGGCGGTCTATATCAGGTTTACGCCGCCCTAAAGCTTGATTACAGCTATGCGGACGATTCAACGGAACCCGACCGTCACATGGCCGACGACCACATTCGCTATGACATTCTGGCCCAGGAGGCGTTGCGCGGCGTCATGCGCAAGGTCCTGGCCGAAGTCGCGCGTACTGGCCTCCCCGGCAATCACCACTTCTTCATCACCTTCCTGACCGGTGCGCCGGGCGTGCGCGTGTCATCGCGTCTGCGCGAGCGCTATCCCGAGCAGATGACCATCGTCATCCAGTTCCAGTATTGGGACCTGAAGGTGACCGACACCGGCTTCGAGGTCGGCCTGTCCTTCTCCGACGTGCCTGAGAAACTCGAAATCCCGTTCTCGGCCGTGCGCGGCTTCTACGATCCCTCGGTCAATTTCGAGCTCGAATTCGACGTCAAGACTGATGCTCAGCCCGACGAGGAACCGGCAACACCGACACCCGAGCCGCTGACCATCGTCTCCGAGAAAAAGCCGAAGGCCGAAAAGAAGGCTGCCGCCGAGGCGGAGAAGAAGCCCGCGGCGGCGGACGCCGCCACCAAGGGCGCCGAAGTGGTCTCGCTCGACGCCTTCCGCAAGAAATAAGCCCGCAGTTAACGCCATGGCCGACATCGTCAATCTCCGCCAGGCCCGCAAGCAGAGGGCGCGGGACGAAAAGGTGCGGATCGCCGAACAGAACCGGGTGTTATACGGCCGCTCCAAAGGTGAGAAGCAACGCGACCACCTAGTCGCCGACCAGGCCGAGAAATTCGTCGCTGGTCACCGCCGCGAGCCATCTGGCGGCGAAAGCGAGCAATGAGCGCTCCGCAGTGAGCGCGGTCGAAAAGCGCTCGGTGACCATTCGCGGTCACCGCACCAGCTATTCGCTCGAAAAACCCTTCTATGACGACCTCGTCGCGATCGCGGCCACGCGGCAATTGACGCTCGCCGCTCTTGTTGCCGAAGTCGACGAGACGCGGCCTCGCGACACCAACCTGTCCTCGGCGCTGAGGCTTTATGTGCTCGAGTGGGTGAAACGCGGAACGAGTTCCTAGAGGCCCTCGATCGTCGCTTCCTTTTTGCCGCGCTTTGTGCCGAAGCCTAGCAAGGTCGAGCGGTCACGCTCTTCAGCCTGCTTCCTCGACCGCACGCGCATCAGATCCTTCCAACCGACATAACCGACCAGTCGCAGGCCTTCACGGGTAACGACCGGCAGATGGGACACATTGGCCATCAGCAGCTTGTCGGAAAGGCCTTCGAGATACTCGTCCGGATAGGCCAGCGTCACCTTGCTGCCGGCCAACAACTCGCCAAGCGTCGTGGTGCGGTGCGTGCCGGCGCGTCTCCAGCGCAAGATCGCCGGCGGATCGATGAGACCCAGCACATGGCCGTTCTCATCGACCACCGGAAAACTCGGATGCCGTGTTTCCGGCGCGGTCAGGAAGGCTGCGGCGCCATGCAGCGTCATCGTCGCCGGCACGCTTTCGACCTCAGATGTCATCACCTCGCGCACTCTGGTCAAGGCGAACGGATCGACACGGTATTCGCGAACCAGATGGTGTCCCCTTCTGGCAATCTTCTCGGTCAGGATCGACCGCTTCATCAAAAGCACGGTGACGGCGTGCGCCGCGGCGCAAGCCGCGATCAGCGGCACCAGTATATGCGTATTGCCGGTCAGTTCGACGGCAAAGAAGGTGGCTGTCAACGGCGCGCGCATCGTGCCGCCCATGGTGGCGGCCATCGCCAGCAGTGCCCAGAAGCCCGGATCCGCCGCGGGCAGAACGCCGGCCAGCACCGCCCCCATCGCCCCGCCCATGATCAGCAGCGGCGCCAGCACGCCTCCCGACGTTCCCGAGCCGAGCGCAACCGACCAGATGATGGCCTTCACCACCAGAAGGAGGAATGCCGCGGTCGCGATCGTGCGGCCGTCCAGCATGTCAGTGATGTTGTCATAGCCGACGCCGAGCGCGTGCGGCTCGATCAGCCCGCCTATGCCGACCACCAGACCACCCAGCATCGGCCACCACATCCAGTGGATGGGCAGCTTCTGGAAGCCGTCCTCGCAAGCGTAGACCATCTGCGTCAGCAGTCCCGACAGCAGGCCTGCCGCGATGCCGATCGCCACCCAGCCGGCAAGGCCGACAAAGGATACCTCCATGCCGCCCTGAAATGGAAAGATCGGTCCGGGCAGATGCAGCATGGTGCGCTCGACCTGGGCAATGATTGCCGCGACCGCCACCGGAATAAAGCTGCGCGGGGTCCATTCGAAAAGCAGCAGTTCAACTGCCAGCATGATGGCGGCGATCGGTGTCCCGAAGACCGTGGTCATTCCCGCCGCCGCACCTGCAACCAGCAGCGTCTTGCGTTCGGTATCGCTTACCGGCAGCATCTGCGCGATCAGCGAGCCGATCGCTCCGCCTGTCATGATGATCGGACCCTCGGCGCCAAAGGGCCCGCCGGAGCCGATCGAAATCGCCGACGACAATGGCTTCAGGATCGCCACTTTGGCATCGAGCCTGGAACGCCCGAGCAGGATCGCCTCGATAGCCTCGGGAATGCCGTGACCGCGGATTTTCTCGCTGCCGAAGCGCGCCATCAGGCCGATGATCAGCGCGCCGATCACCGGGACGATGATGGAGGCATAGCCCAGCGGCGTGTCTTCGAGTTTCAGGTCGGCGAGCGTGAACTGGCCGAAATAGGCGATGTTGGTGGCCAGCCGGATCAGCTTCAAAAGCGCGATACCGGCAACCAGTCCGGCCGTCGCCACGACCACCGCAATGGCAGCAACAAGCAGCACCCTGGCATCAGTCGTGAAATCACGCAGATGCTCCGGATTCGAGTGGTGGATCTTCATGGCGGGCTTTGCTTCCTGGCTGCGGGCCGTACGTGGTTGCGGCACGGTCGAAAAGGCCAGCCGGGGTTTGTCGGTGGCTATGTATCGTAACACGATATATTTGTTCAAGCCGGTTTCGCCCGAAATCCGTTTGAGTTTTCGTCGGAAAACGAACACATGTCTGAATATGTCGCCGCCACAAAAACCACGCCCCGCCATCAGCCAGGCCGACTACCAGCGGCTTTCCGAGTTTCGATACCTGATCCGCCGCTTTCTCGAATTCAGCCAAATCCAGGCGGAAGGCGCCGGCCTGACTCCGCGCCAGCATCAGGCGCTGCTGGCAATCAAGGGTTTCCCCGGCGGCGGGCCGGTGACGGTTGGCGATCTGGCCGAACGCTTGCGCACTCGCCATCATAGCGCCGTCGAGCTGGTCAACCGCCTTTGCGAGGCAGGGCTGGTCGCTAGAAATCAGGACAAGGACGATCATCGCCGCGTGCTGCTGCAGCTGACCGAGCGCGCCGACGATTGTCTGGCCGAGCTATCGGCGGCACATCTCGACGAGCTGTCGCGCATCGAACCGATGTTGAGGCGGCTGCTCGATCGGGCGTGAAGCCCAGATGCACGGAAAGAGCTATTTTCCCGTCACCCGGAATCCTTTGGCTTCGCCGCAACGTCTCGGACATGAGCATGGGGCAACGAAGAGGAACAACTGCGATGAAACGCCTCCTGATACGCTACAAGACGAAACCGGAACGGGCCGACGAGAATGAACGGCTGGTCAAGGGCGTATTCCATGAGCTGCGGGAAAAATCGCCGGACGGCGTTCGCTACATGACATGGCGTTCCGACGACGGGACCTTTGTCCATCTGGTCGAGACGGAAACCGAGGCCCATGCCGATATCATCACCGGGCTGGCGGCATTCGAGGCCTTTCAGATTGGCATCAGGGATCGCTGCATCGAGCGTCCACACAGCGAGGAAATGACTGTTGTGGGCAGCTACCGTATGCTCGACCAGTAGGTGGAACACGGTACGCATGAACATCACCATTGACGTCCAACAACGCGAAGTCTTCAGCCGCCTGTTCGGCGAACTGCGTCCAAAGCTGCACCGCTACTGCGCCCGCATGACGGGCTCAGTCATCGACGGTGAAGACGTGGTGCAGGAAACCCTGGCCAAGGCATTCGAGGCGCTGCCGAATACCGGCCCGATCGCCAATCCGGAGGGCTGGCTGTTCCGCATCGCCCACAATACGGCGCTCGACTTCCTGCGCCGGCGAGCCCGTGAAAAGTCTTTTTCCGATGAGGACCTGGACATGATCGTCGATCCGGCAAACCCCACTGCCGCCCGTCAGGCCGCGGCGGCCGGCCTTCATACCTTCATGCGCCTTCCCGTCACGCAGCGAAGCAGCGTCATCATGATGGACGTTCTGGGCTATTCACTGCAGGAGATCAGCGCCACGCTCGACACCAGCATCCCCGCCATAAAGGCGGCGCTGCATCGTGGTCGTCATCGGCTGCGCCATCTTGCGGACGAACCGGACGACCGCCCTGTTCCGAGATTGAGCGGCGCAGAGCGTCTGCTGCTCGATGCTTACATCGATCGGTTCAACGCCCGCGATTTCGACGCCGTGCGCGACATGCTGGCCGATGAGGTGCGGCTGGAGCTGGTGGCAAGGACGCGGCTGAATGGTCGCCAGGAGGTCGGCACCTACTTCCACAACTATTCCCAGGTGCAGGATTGGCGTTTCGTGGCGGGCTTTATCGAGGGCAGGCCGGCAGCCCTCGTCCGCGACAGCGATGATCCAGCGGCGCGGCCATCCTATTTCATCCTGCTGGCCTGGCAGGACGGCAAACTCTTGACCGTCCGAGATTTCCGCCACGCCCGCTATGTCACCGACTGCGCCGAACTGCTCGTTCTCTGAGACTATCCCAGGACGGGAAAAGCCTCCTGCTGCCTACTGCAGCGACTTCAGCAGATTGTCGATGGTGAACGGATTGGACTTCGGCTTGGCCGGCGGCGGGTTGTCGCGAGCCTCCGGCAGCGGCGCACGCTCCACCTTCGGAGCCTGTGCGGCGTTGCGTTTAGCCTCGAGCCTTGCCTTCTCCTGCGGCGAGGCAATGCGCATCGCCTCTTCCGCCTTCTGCCGCTCCTGATCGGCCTGCGCCTTGGCGGCCTCGTCGGCAGCCTGCTGTTCGGCCGCGGCCTTCGCGTCGGCATCCGCCTTCGCCTTCGCATCCGCTTCAGCCTGGGCCTTGGCGTCGGCCTCGGCTTTCGCTTGCGCATCCGCTTCAGCCTGGGCCTTGGCGTCGGCCTCGGCTTTCGCCTGCGCATCCGCTTCGGCCTTCGCCTCAGCCTCGGCCTTAAGCCGCGCTGCTTCCTCCTGCTTGCGCAATTCCTCGGCGGCCTTGTCACGCTCATCCTGCAGCGCCGCGTAGTAGCGTACCTCGCGCCGCAGCCGCTGCTTTTCGAGCAATTCGGCCTGCATCGCCTCGACACGCTGCTGCTCCCTTTCCAGCGCGCGCTGGGTCAGGAACTGCGCCAGCGGCTCGCTGTCGAACTCTCGTTTCACCGCGCCGAGGGGCCCCTCGGCGGTGAAATTCACCGTCGGCTCGGAGCCGACCAGGGCTTCATCGCCCGGCCGATAGGCGATCGTCCCCTTGGCGGAAATCTTGCTGGTATTGAGATCGGCCTCAATGTCGGCGGACAAGGTCGCTGCCGGATTCTCGAGGTTGACCGGCGGCGCCCTGAGCATACCGCCAGCAACCGTGAAGGCGACATCGGTGTCCTTGGCGGCAAAACTGCCGTCGGCGGCGATTTCAGGCGCGAAGCCGGCGGTCTTGGCCGCATCGATATCGCGACCGATCGCATCCGCCTTGGCGAGGAATGCACTGAACGCATCGGGATTGACGCCGGCGACCTGCAAGCCCCTCAACGCCGCCGTACCGGAGCCGGACAAGGCGGCCACCATCCCTTCGACCGATTTGCCGCTGCTTGACAGCGCCGTCGAGAAATCACCATTGCCGCTGATGCCGGCATCCGGCAGCATGGTCGCAAGATCGGCGCCGGCCAATTTCATCTGCCCGGTGAAAAGTCCGGTACCGTCATTGTTCTTCAGCTCGAACAGGCCGGTCAGCGCGCCACCCAGCAATTTCGCCTTGAGATCCGAAACGCGAATACCTTCCTGGTCGAGCTTGAGCGAAAAGGCGGCATCATACGCAGTGGCGAACCGACCGGCGGCAAGGGCTGCCGTCGTCAGATCGAGATCGGCGGTGAACGGCAGGCTGGATTTCTGGCTGATCGGCGTGGCCGGCCACGCCCCACCCTTATCGGCCCCTTCCTTGTCGGCAAGAAAGGCGGAATCGCCAAACAGCGCCACCGCCATCGGATCGAGATCAAGTTCGTCGAGCACCAGCGCTCCGGCCAGATGCGGCACGCCGTCCTTCACGTCGACATTGACGTCGCCGGACACCGCCGCTTCGTTGATGGCGCCGCTGAGTTCGTCCAGCACCAGCAGCCCGTTGCCATAATCACCCTGCGCGGAGAGCGACGTCGACATGCCGGCCCCCATGCCTGGCAGGCCGATGCCTGATGTCATCAGCCATGGTTCGATGTCGGCGGCGTCGAGGCTAAGCTTGCCCTTGGCGGCGAGGCCTTGCGGCGTATCGGCGATCGTCCCCTCGAATCCGGCCTTGAAGTCGTCGCCGGCAAGGCTGAAACTTGTCGCCAGGCCGCCGCCAAGCGTGCCCTTGGCTTGGATGTCCGTGCTTGCCTCGCCCAGCATGCCAAGCGGCAGCGCCGGCAGGCCGTAGAGCGCCAGCAGCGCAGTGGCGTCAGGATTTTTGGCGTTGAAGGTCAACGCCACCGGCGCTTCGAGAAGCTTGTCCCCCGCCCCCCTTCCCGACAGCGACGCGGAAAAAGCCGACCCGCCGGCCTTCCCTTGCCCGCTCACCGCCAGGCCCGAGGTGCCATCGCCATTGTCGGCGGCACTCGCCACCAGGTCGACGCGCGCATCCTGGAACAGCTCGGGATAGGCGGCGGCACGGCTTGCCAGTCCCTTGAGCACGGCGCTGTCGGGATAATGCTGGGCGGCGACGTCGATCAGTGGCTTAAGGTCGACGGCAACCACCGAGGCGTCGAGCTTGCCGGTCGGACGTGCCGGGAAATCCTTGATCCTGCCGGTGGCGCTGATCGAGGCGCCGGCCAGCCCGCCCACCGACAGCCGGTCGATTTCGAGCAGCCCGTCGCGCAACCTCAGCGCGGTATCGACCGTGTCGGCGGTCAGCCCGCCGGCGCTGACCGGCCCTGCCTTGATCTGGAAATCGAGGTCGCGGTCGGCAAATCGATTGGCGCCCTTGTCGCTGACGAAGATCGAGGCAAAGGCCGCCAGGCCGTCGACATCGAGCTCGCCGCCTTCGAGCCGCATCAGCACCGACGGCTTGGCATCATCAGGTTGGCTAGCATCGATGCGGCCGGAAAACTTCGCCTTGCCCAGGATCAGTTCGAGGTCACTGAAGGCCTGCCGCTTTTCCGAGAGGTCGACCTTGGCTTTGAAGCCGGCGGCGGGCAAACGGCGGATCGCCTCGTCGACGTCCTTCGACAGCCACGCTGCAAAACCCGAAGGCTGAGCCACGGCCAGCAGCAACGAGCCGTTGAAGCCGAAATGGCCCTCCACATTGAGCAAGACCTTGCCATCGGCTTCCAGCCTGGTGCGACCGGGCAAGGTCGCTGCAAGCGATTTCACCGACCAGCCGCCATCGACCGGCTCGGCGGAAAGATGAACGTCGCGCACCGTGGTGTCGCCGGCCACCACCGCTGGCAGCTTGACCTCGACGGTACCGGGAATGGTCGGCTTCGGCAGATCGAGCAAAGCCTGCTCCAGCCCTGCAATGCGCTGATCCAATGTCAGGCCGGCACCAGCTTGCGCACCCACGGCCTCGTCGAGCTGCACCTGAGCGCCACTGGCTTCGATGGCAAAGCTCGGCTTTAGCCCGAGATCGACCGAGGCCTTGCCGTCGGCGGTGTAGGGATTGTCGAGCGGCCCGGTCTCGAAGCGAAATTCGTCGACGCCCAACTTCTGATGGTCGAGCGAAAACTTGCCGTTCAGGCGAAAGCCCGGATCGGGCTTGCCGCCAGAGACCTTCACCGTCTCGCCATCAGTGCCACGCAGCTCTGCGCTGTTCTTGTCGGCGCCATTCTTGTCCTGATTTGAAATCTTGAACTGGCCCGAATAGACGGCCGCCCCATTGACGATGCCGGCATTGCCGTCGGTCTCGATGACCAGCGGATAGGCATCGGGATCGGCCTTCAGCCGAAGCCGCATCTGTCCGGTGCCTTCTGCCTTGCCGGTGGAGGCCGCGACCGCGGTGCGCAACCCGTCCAGCCGAAGCGTGCCGTCCATGCGCCACGGGCCGGCCAGCGACTTGGCCGAAATGGTCGAGTTGATCTCGGACATGAGATGGCTGCGCCCGCCGGCCGCATGGCGCAGCTCGACCTGGCCTTCCGTCACCGTCAGCTTTTCGATCGAGATCTGGTTGAGATCGAACGGCGAGGACGGCCGCATCGCCCAGTCGACCGTGCCATCATTGGCGATATCGATGGTCGCTTTCGGCCGCACCAGCCGCATGTCGAAGATCAGCACTTCACCGCGCAGGAAGGGTGCCAGTTCCGCATCCATCGAAAACGTCTCGACGGTCATGGCCGGCTGGCCGTTGGGGCCGCCGGCGACGGCGACATTTGCGAAGGTCACCGACGGGAACGGCAACAGCCTGGCCGTGGCGTCGCCCCGCACGGTCACCTTGCGGCCGAGAATGGCGCTTGCCTCGCGTTCGAAATCGGCGCGGTAGCTAGTCCAGTCGACAAAATACGGCACCACCAGCGCCGCACAGAGCACCAGCACAAAAAGGCCACCGAAGGTCACGAACAGGCGAGCGAGCATCAGCTCCGAACAGGTTGATTGAAATTCTGCCGCACTCTACCCGCATCCGCGTGTCGATAAAGAGGCAATTCATCCGGTGTTGCGTGATGTCCGGTGATCTGAAACAAATCCCGGCGAAGTGGAGAATTTAGATGTCGGGCAAGAACTGGGATCGCGTGCCTATCGACGCGCAAAGTATCGACGCTCCGCTGTCGCTTTCGGCGGTCTTTCTTGTCGTCAATGTCGCCAACGAGCGGAGCGCGCTCGCCAAGGTCGCCTCCGTGCTCGGAGAACTTGATGATCTGGTGAAGAATGTCGGATTCCGTGACCTTTCGGGACGGCTTTCGTGCATTGCCGGCATCGGCCGCGATCTCTGGGATCGTCTTTCTCCAGATCGGCGGCCGATGGAACTCAAACCGTTCGCGCCGATCAAGGGCGCTGTTCATTCGGCCCCTTCGACCGCCGGCGACCTTCTTTTCCACATCCGCTCCGAACGTCCCGACATGTGCTTCGAGTTCGAGCGCATTCTGCTCGACAATCTCGGTGACGGCGTGAACGTCGTCGACGAAGTCTCGGGCTTTCGCTATTTCGATGCGCGCGACCTGCTCGGCTTCGTCGACGGCACGGCCAACCCGACCGGGCTGGATCTGCCGGCCTCAGCGCTCGTCGGCGATGAGGATGCCGACTTCGCCGGAGGCAGCTATGTCGTCGTTCAGAAATACCTGCACGATCTCCAGGCGTGGGCGCGAACCCCGACACCGCTCCAGGAAGAGATCATCGGCCGCACCAAGATCGACAACATCGAAATCGACGATGACGACGCCCCGCGCAAGTCGCACAAGTCGCTCGCCACCATCGAAGATGCCGACGGTAACGAATACGACATATTGCGCGACAACATGCCCTTCGGCCGACCGGGACAGCAGGAGTTCGGCACCTACTTTATCGGCTATAGCAGGTACCTCTGGGTGACCGAGAAGATGCTGCAGCGCATGTATATCGGTGAGCCGCCGGGCGCCTACGACCGGCTGCTTGATTTCTCCACGCCGCACACCGGTACGACGTTCTTCGCGCCAACCCGCTCCATGCTGCAAACCCTTGTTCAGGGCGCACAGGAGAAGTAGGCAATCACTCGGTTCGTCGCTGGATCGGATCCCCTTCAGTCTATCCCCGGCAATATCTTGCCCGGATTCATGATGTTTTGCGGATCGAGAGCCTGCTTGATGGTGCGCATGATGTCGACGCCGTGGCCGAGTTCATGGCGCAGGAAGCCGATCTTGCCTTGGCCGATGCCGTGCTCGCCGGTGCAGGTGCCATCCATGGCGATCGCCCGCGTGTTGAGCCGCGCGACGAATTTTTCCGACTGCGCGATCTCCTTGGGATCGTTAACATCCATCAGCACCAGCACGTGAAAATTACCGTCGCCGGCATGGCCGACGATCGGCGCGATCAGGCCCATCTCGGCGATATCGGCTTCGGTTTCCATGACACATTCGGCAAGGCGCGAAATCGGCACGCAGACATCGGTCGACAGGCCCTTGGCGCCCGGCCGCAGCGTCAGCGACGACCAGTAGGCGTCGTGCCTTGCCTTCCACAGTTTCGTCCGTTCCTCGGCGACGCTGGTCCACAGGAACGGCCCGCCGCCATTCTCTTCGGCGATCATGCCGAAAGTCTCGGCTTGTTCGGCCACACCGGCATCGCTGCCGTGGAACTCGACGAACAGGCACGGGCTCTCGGGATAGTCGAGCTTCGAATAATTCTTCATCGCCCGCATCTGCAAGGCGTTGACCAGCTCGATGCGCGCCACCGGAATGCCCATCTGGATCGTCGCGATGACCGCGTTGCAGGCCGCCTCGACGCTCGGAAACGGGCAGACGCCGCCGGAGATCGCTTGCGGGATGCCTTGCAGCTTCAAGGTCAGCGAGGTGATGATACCGAGCGTGCCTTCCGAGCCGACCAGCAGCCGCGTCAAATCATAGCCGGCCGAGCTCTTTTTCGCGCGCTTGCCGGTCGTCACCGTCTCGCCGTCGGCCATGACGGCCGTCAGCGAAAGCACATTCTCGCGCATCGTGCCGTAGCGCACCGCATTGGTGCCGGATGCGCGTGTCGCCGCCATGCCGCCAAGTGAGGCATTGGCGCCGGGATCGATCGGAAAGAACAGGCCGGTGTCGCGCAGATGTCGGTTCAGATCCTCGCGGGTAACGCCGGGCTCGACCGTGCAGTCGAGATCCTGCTGATTGACCGCGAGAATGCGGTTCATGCGCGAGGTGTCGACCGATATGCCACCGCCCGGTGCGTTGGTGTGCCCCTCCAGCGACGAACCGACGCCGAAGGCGATCACCGGCACGCGGTGCGCGGCGCAGGCGCGCACGATCTCCTGCACCTCGGCCGTCGTCTCCGGGAAAGCGACGCCGTCCGGCGCCTGCGTCGGAATATAGGTGGTGGTGTGCGCGTGCTGCGAGCGGATGGCCTCGCCGGTCTGGAAGCGTTCGCCGAGCCGCTGCTTGAGGATGCCGAGCACCGCAGCGATGCCTTCCTCGTTGCGTTCGACCGGGTTGAGGTCGCTCAGAGCCATGAATTCCTCCGCGAATGGACCAGCGCCCATGCTTGTTATGCGTCTATGGATGCCTAAAGCAATTCCAGGAAAAGTGCGAAGCGGTTTTCCCGGGAAACCGCGTAGCGCTTTCCCTGAGGAATTGCGTCAGAATGAAGACACTCACCGGCCACGCTCTGTCCAGCACCAGAACAAGGAAGTTTCGATGCCCATCCCCGCCCCCTTCGTCTCCAAACCCATGGACATCGAGAAGGACTGGATCGACTACAACGGCCATCTTAACATGGCCTATTACAACGTGCTGTTCGACCGCTGCTCGGACAAAGCCTTCGAAGCGATAGGCATGGGGCTGGATTACGTGAGTCAGCGGCGGCTCACCATCTACACAGCCGAAGTCCATGTCTGCTACGTGCAGGAGCTGCATCTCGGGCACAAGGTCACGGTCTCCTTCCAACTCCTCGACCATGACGACAAGCGGCTGCGGGCCTACCAGGAAATCCGCCACGTCGACGGCTGGCTCGCCGCCACCTCCGAGACCCTGTCACTGCATGTCGACATGTCCGGGCCGAAGGTGGCGCCCTTCCCAGCCGATGTGCTTGCCAAAGTCGAAGCCATGCGCGCCGCCCATTCGGCACTGCCGATGCCGGAGCGCGCCGGCCGTTCAATCGGGATTCGCCGCAAGCCAGCTTGAAGCCGCTTGGCGCCCGCGTTAACCTTACCGAGGTTTTAACGGGAAGAAGCCAATTGAGCCGTTGAACGACTCAGCGGAGCGGTTGAAAACGATCGCATTGGGTTGCGATGCGGGCGGCGCGGCGAAGCCGGTTCGAGGAAAGTGCATGAAAACCGACATCAAGGTCGAAGTGGACAAGCTGGCTGCCGATCCGCGCATCACCGACTATGATTTCTGGCGCTCGCTCAAGAATGTCGACAACGAGATCTTCCATATTGCCAACAACAACGAGCCGATCCCGTTCGACATGATCCGCTGGCGCACCATCCTGAAGCGCGCCCGCCTGAAGCGCGGCCACGCATAAACGTTCCTGCTCGCTCAAACCGTACGCTTCACCGCTGCCAGTGGTGAGCGCGCCACCACCGGCGACGACTGGATGATCGCCGTATTGGTCATCGCGTAAGGGATGATGCGGTCGATCACACGCTCAAGTTCGGCCACCGAGCCGACATGCGCCAGCGCGATGAAACAATCTTCGCCGGTCACCCGGTCGCATTGTGCGATCTCAGGCAGATCGCGGATGATCTCGGCCACGACAGCCAGTTGCCCCGGTACCGGACGGATGCGCAGCCACGCCGACACCGGCAGGCCGAGTGCCGCGGGATTGATCCTGACTGAATAGGCCTCGATGACCCCGCTCTCCTGCAACCGCTTGATGCGCTCGGCCACGCTCGGCGCCGACAGGCCGACCGAGCGCGCAAGCTCCGCCGTGCTGATGCGCGCGTCCTTTTCCAGCAAGCGCAGGATTTTCATATCCGCGGCATCGAGGTTGGCGCTTTCAATCCGAAGGCGTTTCATGGAAAAATCCTTGCTTCCGTGAGGATACCGGCCGGAAAAGCCAATCATCACCCATATGAACAGGCAAAACCGCCTGCGATACTGATCCGATGGATGATCAGACGCAAGCTCCTGCGGCAGACCCCGCCGTTGCCGGCCTTCCCTTCCGCAGGCTAGCGACAACACTGCCGCCGCATGTCTGGTTCGGCGTCAGCGCCGTCTTCCATTATCTCGGGCCGGCATTTGCCGTGCTGCTTTTCCCGCATGTCGGCGTGCTCGGCATGGCCTGGCTGCGCATCGCTGCCGCCGCGCTGATCTTCGCACCAATGACCCGTCCATGGCGAACGCTCGTCCGCGCCGATCGCTCGAGCCGGCTGCTGTTGCTGGCCTTCGGCGCCTGCCTGGCGGTGATGAACTGTTCGTTCTACCTGGCGCTCGATCGCTTGCCGATCTCGCTGGTGGCGGCGATCGAATTCGTCGGCACCATCGGTGTCGCGGTGATCGGGCTCAGGACCACGCGCAATCTCGCCGCCCTTGCCATTGCCGTCGCCGGCACCTTGCTCCTCATCGACGTCAAGTGGTCGAGTGATCCCCTTGGACTGTTCTGGGCCTTCCTCAACGGTACTCTGTTTGTCGGCTACATCGTGCTCGGGCACCGCATCGCCGCTTCAGGCGCGGGCGGCGGCATCGCCAGTCTTGGTGCCGCCATGGCGATCGCTTTCATCATCGTGCTGCCGATCGGCTTCAGAGATGCACTGCCGGCCTTTTTCTCACGGCCGCTGCTGCTCGCCGCCATCGGCGTCGGCATCTGCTCCTCCGTCATTCCTTACATCTGCGACCAACTCGCCATGTCGCGGCTGCCGCGCGCCAGCTTCGCGCTGATGCTGTCGCTGCTGCCGGTCACCGCGACGCTGATCGGCGTCATCGTGCTGCGCCAGATTCCAAGCCTCACCGATTGCCTCGGCATTGCGCTGGTGGTCGCCGGCGTCGCCTTCCACAAACCGGCTCGCTGAGAGCTACGCCAGCTTCTCCTTCAGGAAGGCGATCGTGCGTCCCCAGGCGAGATCGGCCGCTTTCTTGTCGTAGCGGGCGGCCGAGGTGTCGTTGTTGAAGGCATGGTTGGCGCCTTCATAGACATAGACCGTGTATTCGACATGCGCGGCGTCGAGCGCCTTCTTGAAGGCATCGATGCCGGCATTGATGCGCTCGTCCAGTCCGCCATAGTGCAGCAGCAAGGTCGCCTTAATCTTCGACACATCGGCGGCGTTCGGCTGCATGCCATAATATGCGACGGCGGCATTGAGATCTGGCGCGTTGACGGCAAGCATGTTGACCGTGCCGCCACCCCAGCAGAAGCCGACGGCACCGACCTTGCCGTTGCCGTCCTTGTCGCTCTTGAGGAAAGCGACAGTCGCTACACCATCGGCAATGGTCTGCGCCGAATCGAGCTTGGTGAACATGTCGCGCGCCTTGTCCTCATCGGCCGGAGTGCCGCCGAGCGGCGACAGAAAATCCGGCGCCAGCGCCACGAACCCTTCCAGCGCTACGCGTCGCGCTACGTCGCGGATATGCGGGTTGAGTCCCCTGTTCTCATGCACGACGATGACCGTGCCAAGCTTACCCGCCTGATCCGCCGGCTTGACCAGGTAGCCCTTCATCTCGCCGCTGCTGCCGGGATAGCTGATGTCCTCACCCTTCACCCGCGGATCGTTGTCGGCAACGATTGCCGCCTGGGCGGAATTCGCCGCCAGAAGCGGCGCGATCGCCGCAGCCGCCGCGCCTGATCCGGCAAGCCGGGTCAGTTGCTCCATGAAGCGGCGGCGGTCGAGTGTCAGATGCGTGTACTCGTCATAGGCATCGATCATCGCCTGGGTGATGGTGGGTGTCGGGGCAGCTGATTTCGGCATGGTGCACTCCTCGGCTTCGAGCTTCGATACCTGAGCTACATAGGGACCGAGGCGGCATGATCCAGTCGAGCGCCCGCTCGCGGTCACGCAAGTGCGGCCGGCAAGGCCGGCGCCGCGGGCGCCCATGTCATCACCTCTTGGTCATCGGCGATAATCCTGCTGGCGCTGCCACAATAATGAAAGAAGCTCTCCGCTATCGATGGCACCTTGACCGGCATGCCTCACATGTCCCGACTCGAAAGGAGCGAGCAATGACCATGCCTCACCCGATCCTCGCGCGCACGATCGTCCTTGCCGCCGCTACGGCTCCGGCACTACTCTCGGCGGCTGTGGATGCGGGCAGACGATCTTTGGTCAGCGTCCGCTGTGACCGGAACCGCTCTACAAACGCGAAAACCCAAGGTTGAGGTGAGACCATGAACGTCCAGGATATCGTCAACACCGTCTCGCAGAAAGCGGGCCTCGACCAGGCGACGACGGAGAAAGTCGTCGGCACCATCTTCTCGGTGCTCGAACATGAGGCGGAAGGCACCAGCGCCTCGGCGTTTTTCGCCAAGATCCCCGGCGCCGACGACCTCGCCCACCAGTATGATGTCATGGCCGCCGCTCCGGCTGGCGGTGGTGGCGGGTTCCTGTCGTCGTTGCAAGGCGCCGCTTGGCGGGGTTCTCGGCGAAAAGGCCGGCGCGCTGGTCAACGGCCTCGCGGCGCTCAAGGCGTCCGGGCTCGATTTGGCTCAGATCCAGAAGGCCGGCGAAACGCTGGTCCAGCAAGCCGAAGCCGCCGCCGGCCCTGACCTCACCAACCGCATACTCGGATCGGTACCCAGCCTGAAAAGCCATCTGGGGCTCGGCTAGCTCATAGGTTGCGCCACCCTCACTTCGGCAGCGCGTAGGCCATCACATAGTCCCCCGGCTTGGTGCCGACCGAGCCGTGGCCGCCGGCGACGATGACCACGAACTGGCGGCCGTCGGCCACCATATAAGTCATCGGCGTCGATTGCCCGCCGGCAGGCAGCCGTGCCTGCCACAGCTGCTTGCCCGATGTCAGGTCATAGGCGCGCAGATAGTCATCGACCGCGGCGCCCAGGAAAGCGACGCCGCCGGCGGTGATCATCGGCCCGCCGATGCCAGGCACGCCGACCTTCAGCGGCAGCGGCAGCGGCGTCATGTCGTAGACGGTGCCGTTGCGGTGCTTGTAGGCGATGGTGCCGGTCCTGAGATCGACGCCGGCGACATAGCCCCAGGGCGGCGCCTGGCAAGGGATGCCGAGCGGCGACAGGAACGGCCCCATCACCACCGCATAGGGCGCGCCCTCGTTGCGGTTCAATCCCTGCTCGCTGCCGCGACCCTCGTCCGGCGGCGGCACCTGGTCGCGCGGAATGAGCTGCGACTTGAAGGCCAGGTAGGTCGGCATGCCGAACATCACCTGCCGGACCGGGTCGACAGCGACGCCACCCCAGTTGAAGGTGCCGAAATTGCCGGGATAGATCAGTGAGCCCTGGACGGAAGGCGGTGTATAGCGGCCTTCATAGCGCAGGGCCTGGAATTCGATTCGGCAGGCCAACTGGTCGAACATAGTGAGACCCCACATGTCGGCGCCGGTAAGCGGCTTCGGATTGAAGGTAAGATCCGACACCGGCTGCGTCGGCGACGTATGGTCGCCCTCGATGGCGCCGCCGGGTGCCGGCACTTCCTTGACCGCGATCACCGGCTCGCCGGTGCGCCGGTCGAGCACGTAGAGGTCGCCCTGCTTGGTCGGCCCGACCAGCGCCGGCACCACCGTGCCGTCCTCTTTGGTGATGTCGATCAGGCTCGGCTGGGCCGGCACGTCCATGTCCCAGAGATCGTGGTGCACGGTCTGCCGCACCCAGCGCAACTGCCCGGTGTTGAGGTCGAGCGCGGTGATCGACGACGAAAACTTCTCGACGTTGGCGCTGCGCCCGGCGCCGAGCTGGTCCGGCGTCTGGTTGCCAAGCGGCACATAGAGCAGGCCGAGCTTCTCGTCGGCGCTCGGCGTCGACCACATGTTGGGCGAGTTGGCGGTGTAGGTCTGGCCGGCCGCCAGCGGCGTCGTCTGGTCTGGATTGCCGGAATCCCAGTTCCACAGCAGCTTGCCGGTGGCAGCGTCGTAGGCACGGATGACGCCCGACGGCTCCTGCGTCGAATAATTGTCGTTGACCGCGCCGCCGACGATGATCTTGCCGCCTGATATCAGCGGCGCCGAGGTCGAGTAATAATAGCCCGACTTCGGATAGGGCATGTTGGTCAAAAGGTTCAGCGTGCCGCCCTCGGCGAAGGCGGGGCAGACCTGCCCGTTGGCGGCATCGAGCGCGATCAGCCGGGCGTCCGAGGTCGGCAGGTAGACGCGGGCAGCACATGGCTGGCCGGCGGCGATGGCCGCATCGGCATAATAGGACACGCCGCGGCAGGTTTGGTGCTGGCGGTCCTTGTCGAGCTTGATCTTGGGATCGTAGCGCCATTTCTCCTTGCCGCTCGCGGCATCGATGGCGATGGCGAAATTGTGTGGCGTGCAGATGTAGAGCGTGTCGCCGATCTTCAGCGGCGTCACCTGATAGGTGGTCTCGCCGACGTCGTCCGGTCCCTTGACGTCGCCGGTGCGGTAGGTCCACGCGGGCTGCAGCTTGGCGACATTGTCCGGCGTGATCTGGTCGAGCGGCGAATAGCGCTGGCCGAACTGCGTGCGTCCGTAATAGTGCCACTCGCCGGCCGGCACATCATTGCCGAGATTGGCGTTGGCGATCACCTTGTCGGTGCCGAGTTCGCCGGCAATGTCCTTCGGATCTGCCGTCATCGAGTAGCCGGCGACGGCAAGCGATGCCAGCACGGCAAGAATGAGCGGCGCGCGTGCATCGGGACCGGCAAGGCCCCGTCTCGCCCGCGGCGTCAGCAGCCAAAGCGCCACCAGCACGATGATGCCGCCGCGGGGGCCCAGTTCCCACCAATCGAACCCGGTCTCCCAGACGGCCCAGGCAAGCGTGCAGAGCACGATCGCCGCGTAAAGCCACAGCGCGGTGGACCTGCGCCGGTAAAGCAGCCAGGCTGTGATCAGGAAGGCGAGGCCGACTATGATGTAGTACCAGCTGCCGCCCATCGACGCCAACCAGATGCCTCCGCTGCCGAGCGCCAGGCCGATGAGCAAGAGAATGAGGGAGGTGACGGTGACAGCCAAGATGATACTCCTTCGACTGTTGCGCGCTCTCACACGCGGCCCTGGCAACCGGCGTTACCTTCCTGCCCTGGGCACACTTTCTCCTGCCCCGCGCGCCTGTCAAGCGCGCAGCACACGCTGAGGTAGAAATCCATCTTGCCTGCATCAGGGTTTTCCAGCAGTCTCGGCGCTGGGATAAGCGACAAGCCGCGCTCGTTCGGACATCGATTTTTCGTCGCTCTCGGTTACCGCGAGGCTTGAACGGCGATATCAGGCACTTTACCGGAACAAAACGTAGACACTTCTGGTCTTTCGCTCCCGAATCACTACATTCGGGGCAATGTCCGGCTTTTCCGAAGACATGCCTTTTTTCGACGAACCCAATGCGCGGCCTTCGGCCCCGTCGGGCATTGCCGCGCGCGCCATGGCTGCCCGCAGCGGCCACAACAACGCGCCCGACTACCTGAAAGGGCTCAACCCGGAACAGCGGCTGGCTGTGGAAACCACCGAAGGTCCGGTTCTGGTGCTGGCCGGAGCCGGTACCGGCAAGACCCGCGTCTTGACCACCCGCATCGCTCACATCCTTGCCACCGGCAAGGCCTTCCCCTCGCAGATCCTGGCGGTGACCTTCACCAACAAGGCCGCGCGCGAGATGAAGATCCGCATCGGCGTCCTGATCGGCGAAGGCAATGTCGAGGGCATGCCCTGGCTCGGCACCTTCCACTCGATTGGCGTCAAGCTGCTGCGCCGCCATGCGGAACTCGCCGGATTGAGATCCGACTTCACCATCCTCGACACCGACGATGTCGTACGGCTGATCAAGCAATTGATCCAGGCCGAGGGCCTCGACGACAAGCGCTGGCCAGCCAAGCAGTTCGCCCAGATGATCGACGGCTGGAAGAACAAGGGGCAAGGCCCGGCCGACATCGCCGAGGGCGACGCCCGCGCCTTCGCCAACGGCAAGGGCCGTGAACTCTACAAGGCCTATCAGGCGCGGCTGCAGACGCTGAACGCCTGCGACTTCGGCGACCTTCTGTGCCACCCGATCCGCATCTTCCGCGCCAATCCGGACGTGCTGAAGGAATACCACAAGCGCTTCAAATACATCCTTGTCGACGAGTATCAGGACACCAACACCGCCCAGTACATGTGGCTGCGGCTCCTGGCGCAGCGGCCGCAGTCCTCCCCCCTCGAGGGGGAGGTGCCCGCGAAGCGGGCGGAGGGGGTCGCCGCAGAAGGCACCTCCAGAACGTCGAGCACTGCCGCGAGGACCACACCCGACCGGGCTTCGCCCGGCCACCCTCCCCTCAAGGGGGAGGGATATCAGCGCAGCGCCACCGTAAACATCTGCTGCGTCGGCGACGACGACCAATCCATCTATGGCTGGCGCGGGGCCGAGGTCGACAATATCCTGCGCTTCGACAAGGATTTTCCCGGCGCCACCATCATCCGGCTGGAGCGAAACTACCGCTCGACCGCGCACATACTGGGCGCGGCCTCCCACCTCATCGCCCACAATGAGGGCCGCTTCGGCAAGACGCTGTTCACCGACCGCGACGAGCCGGAGGACGGCAAGGTGCATGTCCATGCCGCCTGGGATTCCGAGGAGGAAGCCCGCGCCGTCGGCGAGACCATCGAGGCCTACCAGCGCCAAAAGCACAATCTCAACGACATGGCGATCCTGGTCCGCGCCTCATTCCAGATGCGCGAGTTCGAGGACCGCTTCGTCACGCTCGGTCTCAACTACCGCGTCATCGGCGGCCCGCGCTTCTACGAGCGCATGGAAATCCGCGATGCGCTGGCCTTCTTCCGCGTGGTGGCGCAAGGCGCCGACGACCTCGCCTTCGAGCGCATCGTCAACGTGCCGAAGCGCGGCCTGGGCGAAGCCACTATCCGGCAGATCCACGACACCGCCCGCGCGCTCCGCATCCCGATGCTGGAAGCCGCGGCAAAACTCGCCGAAAGCGACGAGTTGAAGCCGAAGCCGCGCGCGGCATTGCGCGAAGTGGCCGCCAATTTCGAGCGCTGGCAGAAGGCGCTGGAAACCACGCCGCACACCGAACTCGCCGAAACCATTCTCGAAGAGAGCGGCTACACCGACATGTGGAAGAACGACCGCTCGGTCGAAGCGCCCGGCCGGCTGGAGAACCTGAAGGAGCTGATCCGCTCGATGGAGGAGTACGAATCGCTGCGCTCCTTCCTCGAGCATGTCGCGTTGGTCATGGACGCCGAGCAGAATGCCGAGCTTGATGCCGTCAACATCATGACGCTGCATTCGGCCAAGGGCCTCGAATTCGAGACCGTGTTCCTGCCCGGCTGGGAGGAAGGCCTGTTCCCGCACCAGCGCGCGCTCGATGAAGGCGGCCGCTCGGGGCTGGAGGAAGAGCGCCGCCTTGCCTATGTCGGCCTGACCCGCGCCAAGAAGAACCTGCATCTGTGGTTCGTCTCCAACCGCCGTATCCACGGCCTGTGGCAATCGACGATCCCATCGCGCTTCCTCGACGAACTGCCGGAAGCCCATGTCGAGGTCGCCGAAAGCGGCAACTCCTATGGCGGCTATGGCAATTCCTATGGCGGCGGTTCTTTTGCTTCCGGCCGCGGCGGCCAAGGCGCGGGAAGACAAAACCCCTATGGCGCCTCGCGCTTCGACAATGTCGGCGCCGACACCGAAAAATCCGGCGCCTTCTCCAACACCTACGCGACGCCGGGCTGGCAGCGCGTGCAGGCCAACCGCACCGAGGCGACCGATCGCAACTGGGGTTCGCGCTCCGGCCATCAGGTCGAGCGCATCGGCTATGGCGAGACGGACTCCGGCTACGGCGCCGGCCGCACCTCGGTCAAGGGCCGCACCATCGACGGCGAGCTGGTCGCCAAATCCGTCGCCGACAAGCCGTCCGCCTTCAGTGTCGGCGACCGCGTCTTCCACCAGAAATTCGGCAACGGCAACATTTCCGCTATCGAAGGCAACAAGCTGACCATCGACTTCGACAAGGCCGGCCAGAAACGCGTGCTGGACGGGTTCGTCGCGGCGGTGTGAGCGTCCGCTTGCCCCATCGTCCTACCATTCTCTGGCGGAAGCCCCCATCTTCGTCATCCACGGGCGGAGCAGGAGCGAAGCGACGTCGCGGAGACCCGAGGATGACGAAATGATGCGCGTCTGCGCCAATCGTCAGGCTTGCTGTCCGCCAAATCTTCGCCCCTCACCGATACCGCGCCTGGTTCCACTTATGGCCGAGCAGCGACAGGATGATGATCAGGCCGTTGAAGAACTGGACATAAAAGCCGCTCAACCCCGCCGCGACGACGCCGGTCTGGATGAACGACACGGTGACTGCGCCGATGGCGCCGCCGACCACGGTGCCGATGCCGCCCCAGGTTGGCGTGCCGCCGACGAACACCGATGCCAGCACCGGCAGCAGATAGCCGTCGCCGGCTGTCGGCCACCACGTGAAGTTGATCATCACCGAGAACGTTCCCGCGATCGCCGCTCCGATGCCGACGAAGACGAACACTTTCACGCGCACGCGCTTGACGTCGATGCCCATCTGCTGGGCGCTGTCGGGATTGTCGCCGACCACCCTCACCTGCGCGCCGAAGCGATGGCGGTTGTAGAGCATCGCCGACAGCACGACAAAGGCGATGGCCCAGAAGATCTGCACCGGGACGCCGAGGAGTTGGCCGGAGAAGATCGTGTAGGCCCAGCTGTCGGCAAGGCTGGTCAGCGCCATCGACTTGCCCTCGTTGATGATCTGGATCAGGCCGCGCAGCAGGAAATTCATGCCAAGCGTGGCGATCAGCGACGACAGCCCGCCATAGACCACCAGCGAACCGACGAGGAAACCAAGCAGCAAGCCGGTGATCAGCGCCGCAATGATACCGAGGAACGGATCGTAGCCGGCCTGCACGACCAGCGCGAAGACCCAGGAAGCAAAACCCATCGTCGCCGGAAACGACAGGTCGATCTCGCCGCAAGTGACGACGAAGACCAGCGGCACGACCACGAACAGCGCCACCGGCAGCGTCGTCAGCACTGAACGGTAGAGATACCAGGTGGTGAAGACAGTCGGGTTGGCGACCATGAACACCGCCATCATGATGATGAACACGCCGAGCGTGCCAAGCGAAGCGCGGTTGTCGAGGATGAACCCCCGCATCCAGTGATCGGATGGGTGCTTCCACTCCTTCTGGGGACTGGGGCGAGAAATGCCGGCCGCCGGTTCGTGCAGATCAGGTTCCATGGTCTTGCTCATCGTGCTCTCTGCTCCGCGTCGCCGGCATCGTGCAGTCCGGCCAATCCGCCCGGGTGTGCCACGTCTTCCATGAAGTTGATGAGGTCTTCGGCCGATTTGACCTCGCTCCGATCGGCGGTCAGCGCCACCTTGCCGCGGTCCATCACCACGAAGCGGTCGGCAATGTCGAAGACATGGTGGATGTTATGGCCGATGAACAGGATCGAGCGGCCGCTCGCCCGCACCTGGCGCACGAAATGGAAGACCTTGGCGGTCTCGGTCAGCGACAGCGCCGTCGTCGGCTCGTCAAGAATGATCAGCTCCGCCTGTTTGTAGATGGCGCGCGCGATCGCCACGCCCTGGCGCTCGCCGCCGGACAGCTGGCCAACGATCGAATGCGGCGTGAACACTTTCGAGGTGAAGCCGATCTCGCGCATCAGCCGGCTCGCCTCCTCGATCTCCTTGTTGACCCTGAGAAAGCCCATGAATCCGGTGAGTTCGCGGCCCATGAAGATGTTGCGCACGATCGTCTGCTGGACGGCCAGCGCCCGGTCCTGGAACACCGTCTCGATACCGGCATCGCGCGAGCGTGCCGCACTCCATCCGGTCACCGGCTTGCCGCGCACCAGGATTTCGCCGCTGGTCGGTTTGACCACGCCCGACAGTATCTTGATCAGCGTCGACTTGCCGGCGCCATTGTCGCCGATCAGGCCGACCACCTCGCCGCGGTCGACGCTGAGATTGACCCCGCCCAGCGCATAGACCTGACCGTAGGATTTGCTGATGTCGCGCAGTTCGATGATTCGTTCGGCCATGGCGATCCTCGCTTGATTGTCTCTTGCCGGCCTTAGCCAGCGGTCCCGCCGGCCGGGCTTTAACCCGGCCGACGGCTTGGGAGGTCAGCGCAGCGCCTGCTTGGCAAGCTCGGCGACGATCTCATAATTGTCGGGTGTGACGAAACCGGCACCGGTGTCGACATTCATCGGCGCCAGACCGAGCACCACCTGCTGGCAGAGGCTGAGGATCGGCAGATAGCCTTGCAGGAACGGCTGCTGGTCGGCCGTCAGCTGCACCCAGCCGCCCTTGAAACCCTCGACGATCTGAGGGCTGGTGTCGAAGCCGAAGTTGAAGATCTCACCCGCCTTGCGTCCCGCCGCCTGCATGTAGGTCGGAACATTGCCGAGCATCTGCCCGCCGGGATAACCGACCGCCTTGACGTCGGGATTGTTGAGCAGTGCCGCGGTGATCACCGGAATCGCCAGATTGGGATCGGAAGCCCATTCGCCACTTGGCGGCGACGACAGCTGGATGACTTCGACGCCGGCCTCCTTGAGCGCCGCCACCGTGCCGCGCTCGCGCGCGCCGCGAGCCTCGTTCTCGAACGGCCCGATCATGATCGCCTTGTCGCCGGCCTTGAGCTTGCCGAGCTTGAACGCCTCGGCGCCGAGCGCGCGGCCCTGCTGCTCCTGCTGGGCGCCGACATAGCCGCCGCCGAACGCTTCCACCACCTTCGGCACCGGCACGTTCTGGTACATCATCTTGATGCCGTCCTTGTGCGCCTGCTCGGCCAGCGGCATGATCGCGCCGTCGCCAGGATGGCCCATCATGGCGATGCCGTTGGGCTTGACCGCGACCGCCTCTCGCAATTGCTGCACCATCTTTTCAACGTCCCACTGGGAGAAGATGTAGTCGACCTTCGGTCCGAGGTCGGCCGCCGCCTGCTTGGCGCCATTGTAGACGATGGTGCCGAAAGCGTCGCCCTCGGCGCCGCCGACAAAGAAACGGATGTGGACATTCTTGCACCATTGGGCGTCGAGCGCCTGTGCGGGCAAGGTAGAAATTGTGGCGCAAAGCGCCGTGGCCGCCGCCACGACGGTCGAGCGCAGAAGTGTCGTTCTCTTCGCGATGCTCATGCAAGTTCCTCCCTTTTGTCCTCGCAATCCGAGGGTTTCAACATTCGTTCCGGCAGTATGCCGCAGGCTTTCCGGCTGGCTCCCCCCGCCGGTCTGCTCTCACACCGGGTTTGGCAGGTAGCTGGCGCCTCCCCGGCATTGCTTCAGATATTCCAGCGCCCGCACCTGCCCGGTGATTTCCAGATCGCCGCGATAGACCGGATCGTGCCAACCCTCGATGTCGATGGCGCCCTTGTAGTCGGCCAGCCGCAATTCGCTGATCACCCGCGTCCAGTCGCTGTCGCCGAAGCCCGGCGTGCGCATCTGGACGAAAGGCAGCCGACCGAACACGCCATGCTCGCGGATGACATCCCAGCGCACCGTCGCGTCCTTGCCGTGGACGTGGAAGATGCGCGGCGCCCATTTGCGGATCTGCGGCATCGGATCGATCAGATAGACAAGCTGGTGGCAGGGCTCCCATTCGAGGCCCAAATTGTCGTTCGGCAATTCGTTGAACATCAGCTCCCAGGCGTCGGGATTGTGGGCAATGTTCCAGTCTCCTTGAGCCCAGTTGCCATCCATCGCGCAATTCTCGAAAGCGATGCGCACGCCCTTGTCGGCGGCGCGCCTGGCCAGCGGTCCCCAGACCTCTTTGAAGCGCGGCAGGCTGTCGGTCAGCGGCTTGCCGCGCAGGCGGCCGGTAAAGCCGCTGACCATCGAGGTGCCGAACAGATGCGCGTTGTCGATCACCGTTTCCCAGGCCTGGAGCACGCCGCGGTCGACATCGCCGCTCTCGAGCGGATTGCCGAATACGCCGAGCGAGGACACGGTGACATCGGCATCGCCGATCGCCTCTCGGATCTGGCCGGCAAGACGCGGCAAGTCCTTGCCGCCCAGCGTCTGCCAGAAGAAGGGCTGGATGCTCTCGAAGCCGAGCGGCAGGATCGCCTTGATGTAGGCCGCCGGGTCGTCGAGGTTGGCCCGCACCATGGTGCCTATCCTGATGTCGAGAAGCGGGTTTAGCGTCATTGTGCGTCCTCTGAGATCGTCACCCGGCGGCCGGTTTCGGCGCTCTCGATGGCGCCAAAAACCATGGCCAGGCTCTTGATGTTGTCGACGCCGCGCGTCTCCGGCTCGGTGCCGGTCTCGATGGCGCGGATGAAATCCTGGATGATGCCGAGATGGCCGCCGACGCGGTCGGCGGGATCGAGCGGCGGCACTTCGATTGGCTGGGTTTTGTCGAAAAGGCCGTCGCGGCCCGGCGCCACGACCTCTGCCTGCAGCACGTCATGGCCGTCCCAAATGAGGCTGCCGCGCTCGGCAACGATGCGCCAGCTGCCCTCCCAGCTCGTGCGGAAACCGGCGCCGCACCATGAGCCGGCATAGGTGAACAGTCTGCCGCCGCCGAGATCGAAGACGGCGCTGGCCGACGATCCCTGCCGGTACCAGGAATTGGCCGGCTCCCATTCCTGGCAATAGACGCCGGCCGGCTCGCCGGCGACCATGTAACGGGCGGCGTCGAAGGTGTGGATCGCCATGTCGAGCAGCAGGACATGGGCCATCTCTTCGCGAAAGCCGCCGAAATGCGGCGCGACGAAGAAGTCGGCATGAATGCTGGTGGCGGCACCAATGGCGCCGGAGTCCAGGAACCTCCGGATGCGCCTGACATCGGCGACATAGCGGCGGTTCTGGACGACGGCATGAACGCGCCCGGCCTGGCGAGCGGCCTTGACGATGGCCCGCGCATTCTCAGGAGTGTCGGCGAGCGGCTTTTCCGTCAAGAGATGGCAATGATGGGCAAAGGCGGAAAGCGCGACTTGTCGCCGGGCGGCGGGAACCACCACGTCGAATACCGCGTCAGGCCGGGTCTGGTCGAGCACGGCGTCGAGATCGGTTCCAATGACGGCACCGGTGAGATCGTATTCGTGCGCCCTCGCTCGCGCCCTGTCGGCGTCGAGGTCGACAAGGCCGACAATGGCGAGCCGGTCGATCTGCCGCGCGGCATCGAGCCAGGCCTTGCTCATGGCTCCGCAACCGACCAGGACGACATTGACCATCCAGTACTCCTCCCTCTCGGTCCCTCCAGACCGATCGTCACGGCATTCACGGCATAGCCGTAAACGTTTTTCCGTAAACGTTTACGAGAACACACCCGAAGGCGTAGAATGTCAATCGGCCGCTCGCGAAAATCGTCTTGTCGTCTTGGCCTTGGCGGCTGCCGGTGCTAGCCAGGCAAGGGGGAGAACAGTCACTTGGCATCCAGCATTCACGACCTTGCCCGTCACCTGAACATTTCGATCGGCACGGTGTCGCGCGCCCTTAACGGCCGTGCCGACGTCAATGCCGACACGCGCCAGCGCGTGCTCGAAGCGGCCAGGACACTCAACTACTCGCCGAACCAATCCGGCCGCAGCTTGCGGCAAGGCGCCACCCATTCGATCGCCTTCATGATGCAGCCGCATCCGGGCGACCAGCAATATGGCGAGCCGTTCTTCATTCCGCTCCTGATCGGGCTGCAGGCGAGGCTCGCCGAAAGCGGGCTCGACCTGATCGTGGTCATGGGCGCTCCCGGCGACTACCAGCAGGAGCGCCTGCGCCGTGTCGTCGAGACGCGCCGGGCCGATGCAGTGGTGCTGGCCTGGACGCGGCGCGAGGACGAGCGCATCGACTATCTCACCCAGGTCGGTTTCCCATTCGCCACGCTCGGGCGCAGCCGCTCCGGAGCCAAGTCCTACCCTTCCCTCGACCTCGATTTCGAAAAGGCCGGAGCCGATGCGGTCGACCGCCTCGTGGCGCGCGGCCACCGCCGCATCGCCGCCATCCGCCCGTCGCTCGACCTCAATTTCGGCTATCTGTTCCTGGCCGGCTACCGCAAGGCTTTGCTGCGGCATGGCATCGAGGTCGACCCCGAGCTGATTGCGTCCGGCTTCATCAACGAGGCCGCCGGCTACGAAGTGACGCCGCAGGTGATGCGCTCCAAGGAACCGCCGACCGCCATCATCTTCAACAATGACGCGATGGCGCTTGGCGGCTGCAAGGCGCTGGCCGAGATGGGCATCAGGCCGGGTCACGACATGGCGGTGACCGTCATCGTCGACACGCCGCTCTGCCGCTACTTCTCGCCGGCGCTGACCGCCTTCCGACCGGCGCTGGAGCCGATGGGACAGCGGCTCGCCGAAATGCTGCTGGCGTCGCTGCCCGCCTTCGCCGGCCCGGCTGGTCCGCGGATCATGCGCGAGGTCTGGCCGCTGGAGCTGGTGGCGCGCGACAGCGATTGATGCTGCGCGGTCCGATAAACGCGTTTCGATCGACCGGCTTCTCGCCCGCCTCGGCCAATTCCATGAATATCCGGGAATGACGGGTCCCGTGCGCGGCCTGCGCATTCGAGATGTCGGTCGTCGACCAGGTCCTGACGAAGTGATCAATTCTTTCCGCCAATCGCATTTTTTTGTCGTCGCGTAGAAAAGACGGCAGGCATGCATCGTGCGCTGTCACGCAAGCATCATGTTCGCGCCGTAGACCGCGGTTCGGGAGCGCGCGACATCATCGATGTTGCACCTCTTTGAGTTTTTCGTCCTGCGCGGCCGCTTCGGCACATCTGTCACAAAGAGGTTCATCCATGAAACACCTGCACCGAACCGCGTCGCTCGGCGTCGCGCTGGCCTTGTTCACCGCCTTGACGCCGGCGCTCGCCGACAGCACCGCGACGATCGGCGGCCTCGTCAACAAGGGACTGGTCGGCGTCGGCCGCATCCCGGCCGCCCAGCGCGACAAGTTCGGCGAGACCTTCGGCTCGGGCTCCGGCATGTCGATCGACACCGCCAGCTGGACACGTGATGCGGGCGGCTACAAAGGCTCGCTCTGGCTGCTGCCGGACCGCGGTTACAATGTCGTCGGCACCACCGACTACCGGCCGCGCCTCAACACTATCGGCATCGAGTTTACCCCGGCAGCACCAGGCACCGCACCGGCTGCCGGCCAGGAGCAGACGGGCGTCAAGGCAACGCTTGCCGACACCATGCTTCTCACCGACGACAAGGGTGCCGATGCCACCGGCCTCGATCCGCTCAACGGCGTGCGCGCGGCAAGCGGCGACATGCCGATCCTGCCGCAGGCCGACAACGGCAAGCTGGCGCTCGACAACGAGGCGATCGCGCGCCTGCCCGACGGCACCATGTTCATCTCGGACGAATACGGCCCCAACATCTACCGGTTCTCCGCCGACGGACATCTGCTGTCGGCGACCCAGCCGCCCGCCGCCCTCGTGCCGATGCGCCACGGCGCGCCGAACTTCGCCTCCGACAATCCCGGCCCGGGTGCGGCCGAGCCCGATCCGAAGGATCCCGATACCGGCCGCCAGAACAACCAGGGCCTCGAAGGCATGGCGATGACGCCCGACGGCAAGTTCCTGATCGCCGTGCTGCAGTCGGCGCCCCGGCAGGATGGCGGCGATTCCGCCTCGACCCGCCAGAACACCAGGGCGCTGGTCTATGACGCTTCCGACCTCGCCCATCTCAAGCTAGCGCATGAGTATGTCGTGCCGCTGCCGGTGTTCAAGGATGCCAAGGGCAAGACCAAGATCGCCGCGCAAAGCGAGATCGTGGCGTTATCGGATCAGGCCTTCCTGATGCTGGCGCGCGACGGCGGCAACGGTCAGGGCGTGAAAGGCGACACCTCGCTGGTGCGCCAGATCTTCGTCGTCGACGTCTCGGCCGCGACCGATATTGCCGGCGGCGCCTTCGATGCCGCCGACAAGCCGCTGGCGCCCAAGGGCGTGCTCGACCCGTCGGTGACGCCGGCAAAACTGACGCCGTTCATCGATATCAACGATAGTGCCGAACTCGGCCGCTTCGGCCTGCATAATGGCGCGCCAAACGACAAGAACAACCTGTCGGAGAAGTGGGAGGCGATGTCGGTGGTCAGCGTGCTCGATCCGAAACTGCCCGACGACTATTTCCTGTTCGTCGCCAACGACAACGACTTCCTCGCCCAGGACGGCTTCCAGGTCGGCGCGCCCTACAAAGCCGAAGACGGTGCCGATGTCGACACCATGTTCCTGGTCTATCAGGTCACGCTGCCGGGTCTGGCCAAGAAGTAACGACAACACAAGGGCGGGCGCGCCGAGCGCGTCCGCCTGAGGGATCGTGACGGCTTACTTCAACATCTCCGCGTCCCTTGGCACGCCCGCATCGATCGGCTCGGCGGTCCTGCTCGAAACGGCCATGATCTTGCCGGCAGCCGACAGATTGGGGCGCACGAAGACCGGCGCGACGCCGTTGACGCGGCCGTAAAGGTCGATGATGTCCTGGTTCATGAAACGCACACAGCCCGACGATGCGTTCTTGCCGATGGAATCCCACTCCGGCGTGCCGTGCAGCCGGTACATCGTGTCCTTGCCGTCCCGGAACAGATACAGCGCGCGGGCGCCGAGCGGGCTCTGCGGGCCTGGCGGCATGCCGTCCTTGTATTTCGCCAATTCCGGGCGGCGCTGGATCATTTCCGGCGGCGGTGTCCAGACCGGCCACTTTTTCCGCGCCTGAACCACGGCACTGCCGGTCCATCCGAAACCGGCCTTGCCGAGGCTGACGCCATAACGGATAGCCTTGCCGCCATCGCCCACCAGATAGAGGAAGTGCTCGGACGTATCGACGACGATCGTGCCGGGTTTCTCTCCGGTCGGGTCGGACACGATCTGGCGCACGAATTTCGGATCGAGCTTGGCCACCGGGATTGCAGGCAGTTGATAGCCCTCGTCGGTGCGCGCCGCATACATGCTTGCGGTATCGCCGAAGCCCGGATCGCTTGGCGGTGCGGCCACCGGCGGCGGCGCAACGTCCGTCGTGGTGCACGCCGAAAGAGCCACGGAGGCGGCCCCCAAAGCAGATGCACCGAGAAACGCACGCCGGCTCAGGCGCTCGGAAAACAGCGGAATATCGGACATGAACCCCCCGGCTATCCAAGATCTAGTAGGAATGTGGCCCCACGCATCAAGGATCAATATCCCATTCCGGAAGTTTTGAGAACATGATTAGATCACGGCATGACCTGTCCCGTGGAATCGGCGATCATCGTGGACCGGACTTGAGCAATTCCAGGAAAAGTGCGTAGCGGTTTTTCCGTCCGGAATTGCGTCGAAACAAAGAGAGAGCGGTTCGCCGTTTCCGTGAAACGGTGAACCGCTCTTGAGATAAACCTTCGCCGAGCTGCCAGCCATGGACGAAAAAATGCCCTCGCGCCGCCGCACCGGCGACCTGACCAGCGGGCCGATTCCGCGCACGCTTCTGCTGTTCGCACTGCCGGTGCTCGGCTCCAACGTGCTGCAGTCGCTGAACGGGTCGATCAACGCCGTCTGGGTCGGCCGTTTCCTCGGCGAATCGGCGCTGACCGCCACCTCCAATGCCAACCTCGTCCTGTTCCTGATCCTAGGCACGGTGTTCGGCATCGGCATGGCGGCCACCATCCTGGTGGCCCAGTCGGTCGGCGCCCGCGACCTTCCGGAGGCGCGCCGTATCGTCGGCACCAGCGCCACCTTCTTCTTCCTCGTCTCGGTGGTGTTCGCGGTCTGCGGCTGGATCTGGGTCGACGCCATCCTGGGCGCGCTGGGCACGCCGGCCGACGCCCTGCCGCTGGCCCGCTCCTACCTGCGCATCATCTTCATCGCCGTGCCGATGATGAACCTTCTGTCCTTCGTCATGACCGTGTTGCGCGGTGCCGGCGATTCACGCACGCCCTTCTTCTTCATGGCGCTGGCCGTCCTCCTCGACATCATCCTCAACCCGCTGCTCATCCGCGGCATAGGGCCGTTTCCCGAACTCGGAATCGCCGGTTCCGCCACGTCCACGCTGATCGGCCAGGCGGTGAGCGTGATCGCCATCCTCATCGTGCTCTATGTGCGCAAGCATCCGCTGCGGCTGGCCGGCGCCAACCTCGCTCTGCTGCGGCCCGACCCCACCTTGCTGCGCATCGTCGTCTTCAAGGGCGTGCCGATGGGCCTGCAGATGATCGTCATCTCCGCGGCTGCATTGACGGTGATGGGCATGGTCAATTCCTACGGTTCGCAGGTCGCCGCCGCCTACGGCATTGCTGCCCAGCTATGGACCTACATCCAGATGCCGGCGCTCGCCATCGGTGCCGCGGTCTCCTCGATGGCGGCGCAGAATGTCGGCGCCGGGCGCTGGGACCGGATCGGCCGCATCGCCGCTTCCGGCATCGGCTTCAACCTGGTCCTGACGGGCGCACTGGTTGCCGTGCTTTCCGTTTTCGACCGCCCGGTGCTGAGCCTGTTCCTGAGCAGCGATAGTGCTGCGATCGATATTGCTAGCCACGTCAACACCATCGCGTCGTGGTCGTTCATCCTGTTCGGCATCACCATCGTGCTGTTTGCCACGGTGCGAGCCACGGGCGCCGTGATGCCGCCGCTGATCATCCTGGTGATCTCGGTGCTGGTCGTGCGCACCGGCTTTGCCTATTTCATGCGCGGCGTGATCGGCGAGGAAGCGCTTTGGTGGAGTTTCCCGGCCGGTTCGATCACCTCGCTCGTGCTGGCCGCGGCCTATTACCGCTTCGGTCGCTGGCGCACCATGCACATGATCGAGGACAGGCCAGCCGCCGGCGAGCCGCCGGACACCGGGCTTGGCGTGCCGCGCGGACGCGCGTATCTTTCGCCTGAAACGCCGAACGGCTGAGGCCAGCCTGCCAATCCGTAACCGCTTGATTGTCCGGATCTCACCGCCTTTGTTTCAGTCCAAAGCCCAGCGCCAGCAGCGCAAAGGCTACAATCATGCAGGCAAACGCCAGGCTCGCGGCAACGGGACTGGCATAGGTCGAAACGATGCCGATGCCGATGACTGGCAAGGCGTTGCCGACGAAGCAGCAGATGAAGAAGCTGGACACCACCGCCGCGCGGCGATCGCGGCGCGATCTCGTTTACCACCTGCAGGCCACCACGGTAGCCGAGCGCCGCCACCACGCCGCAGCAGGCTGTCGCCGCGATCATCAACGCCAGCGAAGCCAGCATTTGCGCCGCCACCACCGCCAGGACGCTAGGGATCATCAATGCCAGCGCGGCCAGCGTGGCCTTGTTGCTCTTCATGTGCATCAGAACCACGATGCTGATCGCAGTGACGATCGCCAGTTCGAAGAACAGCGCGCCGGCGACGGCGTGGTTGGTCTCATGCAGCTGCTGCGCCAGTATGCTCGGAGCCACCGCCGCATAGAAGCCGACGAGCGCCATCGCGCCAAAGCCGGTGACCGCCGGTGCGACGAAGCGCGCGCGGATATCCTCCGGCACGGAGAGTTGCGGCCGGATGGAAACGTGCTTGAGGCCGCCCGGTCTCGCCACCGTTTCACGGGTGCGCCAGACCAGGATCGTCACCACCGCGAGTGCAGCCAGATAGACGATGAAGACCAGCCGCAACGGCCAGGGCTCGTACTCAGCCAGAAGTCCTGAAATCAAGGCGCCAAGACCGAGGCCGAGGAAATTGGTGCTGGTGGCGATGACGCTGGCGCGCGACTTGTCCGCGCCGGGAAGAAGCTCGGCAATCCATGCGGTTCCGGTCCCCGCGCCAACGCCGATGCCGAGCCCGCTCAGAATGCGGGCCACGTCGAGCGAGACGACGTTTCCGGCAAACAGGAAGACAAGCGCACTGATGATGGCGACAAGCATGGCCGCCAGGCTCGCGGGCCGGCGCCCGACAACATCCGAGATGCCGCCCAGCATCAGCAGTGCTGCCAGGTTGCCGACGACATAGACCGCGTAGATCAGCGTCAGCGTGATTTGTGAAAAGCCGAATTGCTGCTTGTAGATGATGTAGAGCGGCGTCAGCACTGTGCTGCCGGCAAACAGCACGGCAATCATCGCGGCGACGGTGGGGATTGCAAGAGCATCGCCGCGAGTTTCATTGTGCGTACGGGCCAAATCGCGAATGGCCATGGCCAACCTCATTACCGGTTTCGGGGATCGCGACCTTAACGCACGTTCATCCGCGACGTTCCGACCGGCAGGCCGGCCTCCTGACAGCACGGTGGGCGTTGCCCGAGCCACAAGCTCGTTGTTGAACACTCAACTCGAGAGATGGCGTCTTTGGATTTCGTACCGTAACCTGTGCCGGCAGAAGGGAGGATTTATGGGCAAAGGCAGGGTCGAGGCGTTCACCGATGGCGTCGTGGCCATCATCATCACCATCATGGTACTTGAGCTGAAAGTGCCGCATGGCGAGGATGTCGAAGCCTTGTTGCCATTGTGGCCGGTCTTCTTCAGCTACGTGCTGTCCTTCATCAATGTCGGCATCTACTGGAACAATCTGCACAACATGTTCCACACCGTGCAGCGGGTCGACGGCCGCGTGCTGTGGGCGAACCTCAACCTGCTGTTCTGGCTGTCGCTGATGCCGGTGACGACGGCCTTCATGGGCGAGAACCACTTTGCGCCGGTGCCGGTCGCCGTCTACGGCATCGACTTGGTGCTGTGCGCCATCGCCTATTCGATCTTGGCCGCCGCGCTGCATCGCCTGCACGGCAACGACACCGTTTTTGCCAAGGCATTGGGCCGTGACCGCAAGGGAAAGATCTCGCTGGCTATCTACGTCGCAGCCGTCGTGCTGACCTTCGTCAGCCAGTGGATCGGCGTCGCGCTGTATGTGCTGGTCGCAACGATATGGCTCGTGCCGGATAGGCGTTTCGCACGGGTGCTCGAAAAATAGTTCCTACTTGCGCATTGCCTTCAGCTTTTCCGCCACTGCTGCGGCAAGGTCGGCATAGCGCTCCTCCAGCCGTTCCGCGGCCTTGATGATCGAGAAATCATGGCCGAACTTTTCCAGCGCCATGCGCAGCTTCTCGACGAATTCGGCCTGTTTTTCCAGCGCCGAGAACAGCGTCTTCACCTGCGCTTCGCTGATGTCGGGGTTGGCCAGCGTCTGCGGCACCTCGCGCCCCATCTGGTCACCGATGGTGGTCTGTTCCCTGAGAATTGCGACCCAGTCCGTCAATCAGGAAATCTCCGTTTGCCCCGGGCAAAAGCTCCTTTTGCCGGGACAACATGCGCAGCCTCGACCGGACTGGTCAACCCAAACAGGGCGATCAGAGGCTTGCGCAAGCCCGTTCGGGCGTTAAGTTCGGCGTCATCGAAAGAAGGAACCATCGCCCATGATGACCGACGCCGAGATCCAGACAGTCCTGCCCGCGCTTGGCCGAGGCAACGCCGCCGTCATCACTGGCGCCGCCAGCGGCATCGGTCTTGCGGCCGCCAAGCGGCTTGCGTTGATGGGCATGAAGATCGTGCTGGCCGACATTGGCGGCGCGCGCCTTGACGACGCCTCGCGAGCCGTCGCCGCGATTGCCGGAGATGATGCCGTGCTTGCCGTCGCCGCCGACGTTTCGAAGGCGGATGAGGTGGACCGCCTCGCCGAAAGGGCGTTCGGCGCCTTCGACGATGTGTCGCTGCTGATGAACAATGCCGGCGTCGGCGACAATCCCGGAAAGCCCTGGGAAAACCGCGATGCCTGGAAACGACTGCTGGACATCAATTTCTGGGGCGTCGTGCATGGCGTCGGGGCCTTCGCGCCGCGTATGCTGGCCTCGGCCAAGCCAGGCCTGATCGTCAACACCGGCTCCAAGCAAGGCATCACCACGCCGCCCGGCAACCTCGCCTACAATGTCTCCAAGGCCGCGGTGAAGACCTACACCGAAGGCTTGGCGCATGCACTACGCAACGAACCCGGCGCCCATGTCGCAGCCCATCTGCTGATCCCCGGCTTCACCTATACCGGCCTGACCGAAGGCGCGACGGAAAAACCGGCCGGCGCCTGGACCGGCGAACAGGTCATTGATTTCATGCTGGAATCGCTGACCAGGGGCGACTTTTACATCTTGTGCCCGGACAATGAGGCGGCGCGGCCGTTGGATGAGAAGCGCATGGCGTGGGCGATCGGCGACATCATCGAAAACCGCCCTGCCCTCTCGCGCTGGCACCCGGACTACAAGGAGTCGTTCGCGGCGTTCATGAAAGGCTGATCTTCAGGCCGCGTGCTTTTTCGACCCGCGCTTCTGCTCCACAGCCTTCTTGGCCGCCATGGCGGCGATATTCTCGTCATGCCGCTTCGCCGCACGCTCGCATTTTTCGCGGATTTCCTCGACTTCGGATTCGGTCAGGTGTTCGATACCGATGAAGTGGTTGTGGCCCTTGCCGACCCGGATCAGTTCGTCGAGTTTGGCCTGGATCGCTGCGCCGTCGCGGTTCTGGGTGTTCTGGATGAGAAACACCATCAGGAAGGTGATGATGGTTGTGCCGGTATTGATCACCAGTTGCCAGGTATCCGAAAAGCCGAAGAACGGACCGGTCATCGCCCAGACGACGACGATCAGGCAGCAGACGGCAAATGTCAGCGGCAGGCCGGCTACATGAGCGACCCAGTTGGCGATCTTGGTGAAATGCTTTTCCATCTATCGAAGTCCCTTGCCGCGCGATGAGAAACAATCGGCGACCGCTCGAGGTTCCCCGCGCAAACAATACAATTTAATGCACGCATATGGAGAATTGCGGCAAAGCCACACTTTATTGGTTTACTGGCACAGTAACGGTGCAGGCAAGAGTGCCTGTTCCTCCCGCTTCACAGCGGCCCCTTCCGCCGCGCCACCCCCGCATGGCGGAAGGGGTTTCACTGCGGAGAGTGCGCAGAGCGGTTCCCCTGAAGCGCTGGACGGCTACCACGACCGCCAAATCCCGATGCGCGGTACCGAGCGATCTTCCCAAAGCTCCATCATCTGCATGCCCGCCTCCATTGTCTCAAACTCGCAAGCTGGCTTGGCGGGCACGCTCGCGGATCTCTTCGCGAGAAATGCCGGCATCCGCCAATGTGCTGTCCGGCGCCTGCCTCAAGCTCGCAAGCGTCCGGCGATAGGCAAGCCAGCGGGCGAAATGTGATCGAAGTTCATACAACATGATCGTCTCCTTTGGCGCGCAGAATGGCGGCGCGCTCGGGTTGGTCGAAAGCGCAAAGCATCTGCGCGAAGCGCATGCGCGATCGAAGGATTGCGCTGGCTCGTCGTCCAGCCGAGGCGCTTGTCGCTATGCCGCCAAGCAGGATTGTCCAATGCTTCCAATGCCTGCATACTTGCGCGTGATGCCGGCCTCGCGCTACAGCCACGGTCGCAAGGAGTTTTTCATTTCTGCAAAATGGACATTGGCTGGGACGATCTAAGATTGTTTCTCGTCGTTGCGCGGCTGGGTGGCTTGAGCGCAGCGACAGGAACCACTCGCCTCAGCGCAGCCACCCTTGGACGACGCGTCACCGCGCTCGAAAGGCAGATCGGCGAACCGCTGTTCGTGCGTCAGCAGACCGGCTACCGGCTGACCCCGGTCGGTGAAGAACTGCTGCGGCGCGCCGAAGACGTCGAGGCAGCAATGCAGTCGCTGACCCGCTGGCGCGAAGGAAGCCTGCCCGACCGCATTGTCCGTGTGTCGGCCGGGCCGTGGACTTCGGCCTTCGTTTCCGCCCATATCGGCGAGATCTGGACGGTCGACGACGGCATAAGGGTGGAGCTCGTCACCACCACCGACCGGGTCGACATCGGTCGCCGTGCCGCCGACATCGGTATCCGCAGCGACCGCCCGACCGAGCAGTGGCTGGCCGGCCGTCAGAGCGGCAAGGTCGCCCACGCCATTTATTCCGGGCGCCACCTGATCAACGGCATCGCCGCCGGGTTGTTCGTCGGCGTCACCGGCGAAGGGGCGAACATTGCCTCGGCGCGCTGGCTACAAGCCCATCACGGCGACCGCATCGCCGTGCGCGGCAACAACACCCATTCGGTGCGCGAACTGGTGGCCGCCGGCGCCGGCCTTTCGGTCTTTCCCTGCTTCGTCGGTGACGGCGACCCACGCCTGGTTCGCGTCGCTCAGCCTATCCCCGAACTCGAAACCGACCAATGGATCGTCACCCATCACGAGGAACGTCACTCCCCGCCGGTACGAAAGGTCGCCGACCGGATTGCCGCCTTGATGCGGGCGCACCAGCCGCTGTTTCGTGGCGAGACGCCGATCCGTTAAGCCTCGGGCGTCGATCGGCCGCTAGAGCGGGATGAATTTAGGTTGGGCATAGCCAGCCTCGGTGAAGTAATTTCGGCATTCGGTTGACGTGACCTCGCCGAGGATT